>NZ_JBWGPQ010000001.1:0-230798 GCF_056331585.1 Thermanaerothrix sp. | reverse complement strand
CAACAAGTAGGATGGCTCAATTTTACCCAAAAATTAATTCTTTAAAAAGCCCTAACTCACGCCCACAAAACCTTGACAAATTTGAGACGAGTGATTAAGATAGCGGGCAATTCTACACCTGAGAATCGTTTTTACCCCATATGTCACGGTTCGCCTTTTTCTATTACTACTTTTATTGGGCCCCTCCTAGGAGCAGGTTGCTCCAAGAAGGTGGTTAGCCGTAGGTAGTGGTAGAAAAAGGCAACCCCTGGATTGGTAAAGAATGACGTGGAGCAACCTGCTCCACGTCATTTGTTTTATATCCGGAGGTAGCGTTTATGAACTTGGTTGCAATTCGTGGCGCAATCACTTGTTTTGAGAATACACCCGAAGCCATCTTATCTTCCACTCATCGTTTGATGAGCACACTAATCGAAAAGAATCGTCTTTCACCCGAAAATGTTGTCTCTATTATCTTCTCGGCTACACCAGATCTGAATGCCGTCTATCCGGCACAGGCTGTGCGGGAAATGGGATGGTCACAGGTCCCTATGTTGTGCCTGCAGGAGATGAATGTGGAGAACAGTTTAGCCCATTGCCTGCGCGTGTTAATTCACGCCACACTGCCTCTTCCCCCCCATCATGTTTATTTGGAACAAGCCCAATCCTTGCGCCCTGACTGGGCTCAGGATGAATCTTAAAGCAATCGAAAGGAGGATCGCGATGATCGTGGTTATGAAACCCAATGCCTCTGAGGAACAGATTCGGAAAGTGGCTCAACGGATTGAATCCTATGGGCTTAAGGTGCATTTTTCCCGAGGCACCGAGGTCACCGTTTTGGGGGTCATTGGAGATGATCGTATCATCAATCGTGATCAATTGGTTCACATGGAAGGTGTGGATAAGCTCATCCCCGTGCTCAAACCTTATAAACTGGCTTCACGAGAATTCCATCCAGAGAATACGGTGTTGGAGATTAATGGCATCCAGGTTGGGGGCGAACGTATTGTGGTGATTGCCGGTCCTTGTGCGGTCGAGAGTCGTGAACAAATTCTTGAAGCGGCTCAGAGAGTCAAAGAGGCGGGAGCTCATATGTTACGCGGTGGGGCTTACAAGCCGCGTACCTCACCCTATTCGTTTCAGGGATTAGGTGAGGAGGGCTTAAAGTTTCTCAAAGAGGCCAGCGAGCTCACCGGGCTACCGGTTGTAACTGAGGTGATGGATGTCCAAACCCTACCGTTGGTGGCTGAGTATGCCGACATCTTGCAGATTGGTGCCCGTAATATGCAAAATTTTCCTCTGCTTCATGCGGTGGGTGAATCCCAAAAACCCGTTTTACTCAAACGCGGGATGTCTTCAACTTTGGAAGAATTGCTCATGTCTGCTGAGTACATTCTCACCCACGGCAATCACCGCGTGATTTTATGCGAGCGGGGAATACGTACTTTTGAGAACTTCACTCGTAATACCCTGGACATCAATGCCGCGCCGGCGCTGAAGATGCTCTCGCACTTACCTGTGTTTATTGACCCCAGTCACGGTACCGGGCGGTGGGAATTGGTTGAACCGGTCTCGCGAGCAGCCGTCGCTGCCGGGGCGGATGGGCTGATCATTGAAGTACATCCGCGTCCCGATCAAGCGCTTTCGGATGGTGCGCAATCTTTAACCCCAGAGCGCTTTAGTGCACTTATGAAGAGTCTCGCTCCTGTAGCCCAGGCTGTAGGTCGTTCGCTATGAAATCTCTGTCTGAAACAGACTTTACCATCATCGGGTTGGGGCTAATGGGTGCATCGCTCGCGGCGGCTCTAAGGCCTCATTGTCATAGGATTTGGGGTGTTGATCAAGACCCAGAAGCCCTTCATTGGTGCTGCGCTCAGGGTTGGATTGATCGTGGTCATCAGAGGTTTGAAGATGCCGTTTCCCATTCTGAGGTAATTGTTTTGGCTACACCGGTTCGGACAATTTTAACCCTCTTGGAAGCCATTTCCTCATACCTAATGCCCGGAACCCTCGTTATGGATCTGGGGAGCACTAAAACAAGCATCTGCGAGAAAATGGAACATTTACCTTTGGGAGTGGAAGCCATTGGGGGTCATCCGTTGTGTGGACGAGAGGTTTCCGGTGCTCGTAATGCGGATGCAAGTCTATTTCGGGATCGCCTTTTCGTTCTTGTCCCAACGAAGAGAACATCACCTCGTGCTTTGGATCTAACAATCCAGCTTGTCAAGTCCATTGGTGCTCATCCTGTGCTTCTGGATGCCGCAACACACGATCATTTGGTTGCGACAAGTAGTCACTTACCCTACCTAGTGGCCTGCACCTTGGTTGCTACAGCTTCACGGATCACTGATCCAGAGAACTTTTTATGGCATCTGGTTGCCAGTGGATTTCGAGATACCTCACGTCTGGCGGGCTCGGATGTTCAAATGATGTTGGACATCTTGCAGACTAATCGCCCCAATATCCTTAGAAGTATGAAGACTTTTGCGCAAACCATGAACGATCTTATCCAGATCTTAGAGAGCGAAGACGAGGCACAACTTAAAGCCTGGTTGGAATACGTCCGGGAAGAAAGAAGGAGGCATCTTCAATGAGTCCGGTTCGTGTTTTCCAGTGTTCGAGGCTGGAAGGTACGGTTTATCTCCCGGGGGATAAATCTATCTCTCATCGCGCCCTGCTTCTAGGGGCTATAGCTCAGGGGACGACCACAGTGTCTAACTTTCTGCCAAGTGGGGATTGCCTAGCCACAGCGGGTGCACTACGTGACCTGGGGATTGAGGTGGTATTACCCGGTCTGCATACAGCCATTGTTCACGGACGTGGATTAAGGGGTTTTCGTTGCCCTGAAAAGCCGCTCAATTGCGTTCGTTCCGGAACGACTATGCGCTTACTAACGGGTCTATTGGCGACTCAACCTTTTGAGAGCACCCTTACTGGGGAGGAACAGTTACTTCGGCGTCCTATGGAACGTGTAGCTAGACCGTTGCGGCAAATGGGAGCACATATCTGCACAACGAATGGATATGCTCCTATCGCCATCACAGGGCAGAACCTGTGCGGTGCTCGCTTAGTGTTGGATGTACCAAGCGCTCAAGTGAAAAGCGCTATTCTGCTCGCAGCCATGTATGCCGATTCGCCTACTACGCTCCTTGAAACTGCCCCTGCACGTGATCACACCGAGCGAATGTTGGGGGCCATGGGGGTTAACCTAGACATCCGCAACTCTAAAGGAATACGTGAAATTACCTTGATCCCTCCTGCCCATCCTTTATCACCTTTAGAGATAAAGGTGCCAGGTGACTTTTCCTCAGCGGCGTTCATTCTGGCCGCTGCGTTACTTGCACCTCAATCCCGCGTCAGAATAAAGGATGTAGGAGTAAACCCAACCCGGATCGGGTTTTTAGATGTTTTGTATCAAATGGGTGCAGATATACGGATTACAGGTGAACGCATAATGGCTAACGAGCCGGTGGCTGATCTTGAGGTGCAGACCAGTGAGTTAGAAGCCGTAGAAATTGGAGGCGATTTGGTGGTGCGGATGATTGATGAGTTTCCCGTCCTGGCCGTTTTGGCAACTCAAGCACGGGGACGAACAGTCGTTCGCGATGCCTCAGAATTGAGAGTTAAAGAAACGGATCGCATTGCCACCGTGGTTAAGGAATTAAAAAGGCTCGGTGCTCGCATCGAAGAGAGACCGGATGGTTTTGAGATTTGGGGCCCCTCCCAATTAAGGGGCGTACCGGTTAGCAGTCATGGTGATCATCGCCTTGCTATGAGTCTCTTTGTGTCTGGTTTGGTGGCGCAGGGAGAAACTGTTATTGATGATCTAGATTGTGCTGCCGATTCGTTTCCAGGTTTTCTGACGGTTATGCAAAGCCTAGGAGCGCACTATGTCCAGTATTAATTCCCAGACCCAGATTGTGGGGATAATTGGCTGGCCATTGCATCACAGTTTTTCGCCCGTTATGCATAATGCCGCCTTTTCTCACTTAGGGCTCAATTGGGTTTACCTAGCCTTTCCTTTTCCCCCTCACTATTTAGATGATGCAGTGCGTGGATTACGGGTGCTAGGTATGAGAGGATTCAACGTGACAGCCCCATTTAAACAGGCGATATTTCCCTATCTGGATCAAGCAAGTGAAGTGGCTAAGGCATTGGGAGCAGTTAACACCGTTGTTGTTCGAGAAGATTCGAGTAATGGGAGAAGATGGCTTTATGGAGATAATACCGATGTAGACGGTTTTTTGCGGAGCACTTCTGCCTACCTCGAACAAATTTCCCATGACCACGCTATCATTTTAGGAGCCGGTGGAGCAGCCCGAGCGGTGGCTTATGCGCTTTGTAAAACCGGTTTCAGGGCGGTTTCCTTCGTAACGCGTCATTTAGAACGGGGTCAAACTTTGCTAAAGGAAATTGAGCGTTGGGAATATAGTACCACTTTCGATCTTGTCTCGTTCCAAGAAGTGGATCGGCTTGCTTGGGTCGAAGATGTATCAGTGTTGGTAAATGCCACACCGGTAGGCACATGGCCGGAAACAGATATCTCACCACTACCCGAATCGTTTAGCCTTCCAGCACATTGGCTGGTGATTGACTTGGTCTACAACCCCCAGAAAACGCATCTGCTTAAACAAGCCGAAAACGTGGGTGCTGTTGGAATAAACGGTTTAGGAATGTTGGTGCATCAAGGCGCGCTCTCATTTCGTGCTTGGTGTGGGTTAGATGCGCCGGTCGAGGTTATGCACCAGGCTTGTTTAGAAGCGATCTGTTCAACGAAGGAGGCATGACATGTTGCGGTTGCTCACAGCAGGTGAATCTCATGGGCCCTGCTTGCTGGCTATTGTTGAAGGATTGCCGGCAGGTCTACCTATTGATCTGGATCGGATAAATTTAGAACTTTCGCGGCGTCAAAGGGGTTATGGCCGTAGTCACCGCATGAAAATTGAGCAAGATCGTGCGGAAATTCTCAGCGGAGTTATCAATAAGATCACCACCGGCGCGCCGTTGGCGATACGGATAGAAAATCGCGATTGGGTGAATTGGAAAGACAAGTGGGAACAGGGGCTTTTAGAACCATTGACCGTACCTCGTCCGGGGCATGCTGATTACGCCGGGATGGTTAAGTATCGCTTAAGTGATGCTCGACCAATTTTAGAACGCGCAAGTGCTCGAGAGACGGCAGTTCGTGTTGCAGTTGGTGCTATTGCCAAACAATTATTAGCACAGTTTGATGTTATGGTTGGAAGTTATGTGTGTCAAATAGGGACAGTGGTGGCAAGGATCCCCTTACGCCCATATCCAGAGTTGTGGGTGGAGGCAGAAGCCAGTGAAGTTCGTTGCCCAAATCCAGAGGATGGAGAACGCATGAAATTGGCGATTGATGAAGCCCGCCGCAAAAAGGATACCTTGGGAGGTGTCTTTGAAGTCCAGGCGATCAATGTACCGGTTGGTTTGGGTTCGCATGTGCATTGGGATCGCAGGCTGGATGCTCGGATTGCCATGGCAATGATGTCTATCCAGGCGGTAAAAGGAGTTGAGATTGGTCCTGCTTTTGAAAATGCGGGGCTACCGGGCACCCAAGTACACGATGATATATTTCTTGATTCAAAAGGAGGGGTTACACGTTTCACCAACCGTGCTGGTGGAATCGAAGGAGGCATGAGTAATGGTAATCCAATCGTGGTTAGAGCAGCTATGAAACCCATTGCAACGACCGGTACCCCCCATCAATCTGTGGATGTTGTTAATGGCCGCGCTGCTACGCCGGTATATCAACGCTCTGATATCTGTGCCGTTCCGGCGGCTTCAGTCATTGGAGAAGCCATGTTAGCATGGGTACTAGCGGATGCCCTTTTGGAGAAGTTGGGGGGTGATAGCCTCGAGGAGATGAAGCGATGACGCAGCGAATAATCCTGACTGGGTTCATGGGAACAGGAAAAACAACGGTTGGTAAGCTTGTGGCTGAGAAGATGGGATTGCCATTTATGGATTTAGATGAGGAGATATGCAGGCGTACTGGTCAAAGCATACCGGAGTTTTTTGCTCAAAGGGGAGAGACTGCCTTTCGAGAGCTCGAGTCTCATATGCTACACAAGATTCTAAGGCAAGAGCGGTTGGTATTAGCAACTGGCGGAGGAACTCTTTTAAGGGACGAAAATCGAAAGTTGTGCGAGCAGGCAGGGACTGTGGTGTGTTTGACTTGTAATCTCGAAGTGCTTCAGCGGCGTTTGGATAATAAAGAAATGTCTTATCGTCCTTTGTTAATGAATGATGATTCTAAGAGAACTCTGGTTGAACTTTGGGAGAGACGCCGCGAAGTTTATCGTAAGATTTTCTGGCAAGTGGATACTTCGAGTAAATCGCCTCAACAGATTGCGGATACCATTATCGGTTTGGTCAATGCTTCTGTTGTTGATTTGAATTATCCGGATGGGGTCTGCAAAATCTTGGTGGGAAAAAGATTGTTTTCTTTACTGGATACACTTCTTAATTCCTTTGGCTTTTCAAATGCCATACGTATTGCTGTGATCTCAAACCATACCGTTGCTGTGCTTCATGGTGAACCTTTGCTAGCTGAGTTGCGAAGGATCGGCTATACCCCCTATTTAATTACCATCCCCGATGGTGAGGAGTATAAGAATCTTGAGACCGTTGCAGGCTTATACGACCGATTGTTGGAAGCACACATAGATCGTGGTGATCTGGTTATTGCCCTGGGAGGAGGTGTGATTGGGGACATCGTGGGATTTGTGGCGTCCACGTATATGCGCGGCTTGCCTCTTATCCAAATTCCCACTTCGTTGTTAGCAATGGTGGATGCTAGCATTGGCGGGAAGACCGGGCTCGATCTTCCCAAGGGAAAAAACTTAATCGGTACTTTTAAGCGACCCTTGGCGGTGTTAGTAGATCCAAAGTATTTAGATACATTACCAAGATCTGAGTTCCTTTCGGGGATAGCTGAGATCATCAAACATGCGGTTATTGCGGATCCACGCCTTTTTTCTTGGTTGGAGAGTGGGCCACAGAATGTATGGGTAGGCGAGAATTTGCTCCTGCGTGCTGTGTCGGTTAAGGTAAACGTGGTGCAGGCTGACCCATATGAAAATGGGCTTAGGGCAATTTTGAATTTTGGACATACGATTGGTCATGCATTGGAAACTCTAAGTAATTACACGATTCGTCATGGTGAAGCAGTAAGTATTGGGATGGCTGTTGAAACCAGACTGGCGAAACATCTTGGCCTCATTGCTTCAGATGAGGCGGAACGTATTATCAGTCTTATTAAGCAATGGTCGCTTCCAATCTATCATCCCTTGCTTGAAAAGAAGGACCTATTTAGCGTTATACAATATGATAAAAAACACAAGCAGGGTAAGTTGCGTTGGGCTTTGCCATCACGGATTGGAGAGGTAAGGCTGATTTGGGGAATTGATGAGTGGAGTGTAAGGAAGGCTATAACTTCCCTCAAGGAGGCAGTCAATGCTCAATGATCATTCTTTTCGCATCTTGGTAATGCATGGACCGAATTTGGGATTGCTGGGGCGGCGTGAACCTGAGGTTTATGGTAGTGTTACTTTGGAATGGATTAATAGCAGATTAAATGACTATGCGAATAGTCATAATGCCACACTACGGATTTTTCAAAGCAACTCCGAGGGGGAAATTATTGATCGCATAATTGCCAACATGGAATGGTTAGACGGCGTGCTAATCAACGCGGGAGGATATACCCACACCAGCATAGCCATACGCGATACCTTGGCAGCAATTGGTAAGCCCGCCATTGAGGTTCATCTCTCTAATATCTATGCCCGTGAGCCCTTTCGGCATACCTCCCTACTAGCACCAGTATGCGTGGGGCAGATTAGCGGCTTAGGATGGCGTTCTTATCTCTATGGCCTTATGGCATTGTTGGACCTTCTTACTGAGCGCAATTTATTAATTAACACCTGTATGAGGGAGCAGAATAAACAATGAAACACTTTGTGGTCGAGATCACATACACTTTGCCATTTGAACAAATCGCCCCAGTGGTGTCCGAACATCGCGCCTTCTTACAGGATGGTTACGATAGTGGGATGCTCCTAATGTCTGGGCCGATGAATCCTCGCATTGGCGGCATTGTTATTGCCCGTGCGGAGAATGAAGAACAACTTCGTGGTTATTTTTCACGTGACCCTTATTTTCTCAAGCACGCAGCCACATATCGATTTATCGAGTTTGATCCGGTTAAATACCAAGTGTTTATTGCAGATTGGGTAAACGGAAAATAATCCCGATTCCCAAATTGGTAACCAGAGATATAGTCATCATGAAAATAATAGCCTTTCAAGGTGAACACGGTGCCTATTCCGAAAGCGCGGCTATTGAATATTTTGGTTCTCAAATTGAGACCCTGCCATGCGAATCATTTGAAGCCGTGTTCGACGCTGTCGAACAAAAAATAGCAGATCAAGGTATTATTCCGATTGAAAATTCTCTAGCGGGGAGTGTACATCAGAATTATGATCTCTTGTTGTCTCGTTCGTTGCATATTATTGGAGAATACCATTTGAGGATTCAACACTGTTTGATCGGCTGGCCTAATGCGGATATCAAACACTTAAGAAAAGTGATTAGCCACCCTCAGGCACTAGCACAATGTCGTGATACCTTAAAACGCTTGGGGATTCCTTCTACCGAACCGGTCTATGATACCGCTGGCGCAGTGCGTTTATTACTGAGCCAGGCTGATCCCGCTGTGGCAGCCATTGCCTCGCGACGTGCTGCAGAGGTCTACAACATGGCCATTCTTGCCGAAGGGATCGAAGATCATTCGGCAAACTTTACCCGCTTCTTGATCTTGAGCCGCGAGTCCATTGAGCCTCCTCGTAACCAGGCCAAGACCTCGATTGTTTTTACCTTGATCAATCGTCCTGGTGCTTTGTTTCGGGCTTTGGCTGTCTTTGCTCTCCGCGAAATTGACCTGGCAAAAATTGAGTCTCGGCCAGTTTTTGGCAGACCAGGTGAATATCTGTTTTATGTTGATTTTTTCGGCTCCACAGCCAATAAAGTTGTCGAGCGGGCTTTGGAAAACCTGAATGAATTTGCAACTATGCTGCGAATACTTGGGTGCTATCCTTTTCACCCCCTCCCGTTATCATGATTACTCCCTATGTTGCAATCTATAATAATATGAAGGTGTTTGTTGGGACGGATTCTGCGGAGGGATGATGAAAAATTTGGGCTTTGTTTCCACCCGCTTTGCCGGTACAGATGGGGTGTCTTTAGAAAGCGAAAAATGGGCTATTGTGCTGGAGCGATTGGGGTATTCTTGTTTCTATTTTGCCGGGGAGTCTAATCGTCCGAACGATATCAGTTACATCGTTCCTGAAGCCTCATTTCATCACCCTGAAATTGTCAAGATCAATACAATTGTGTTCGGACACCGGATTCGCCCTCCCATTATAACCAAAGAAATCTCTCGGATAAAAGGTTACTTAAAAAATCATCTAAAACACTTCATCAAGCGGTTTCAGGTTGATATTTTGCTTGTCGAGAATGCTCTGGCCATTCCCATGAACATCCCTCTAGGGCTAGCGCTATGCGAACTTATCGCCGAGTCAGGAATTCCCACGATTGCTCATCACCATGACTTCTTTTGGGAACGTACACGGTTCATGGTGAATTGTGTCTGGGATTACCTTAACCAAGCCTTCCCCCCTAACCTTCCCTTTATTAGACATGTTGTTATAAACTCGTCTGCGGCTCACCAGTTGGCCCATCGAACTGGTGTAGCCTCGGTTTTGGTTGGAAATGTGATGGATTTCGAGAATCCACCAATTTTAGATAGTGACTATACGAAATATTTGCGACAAGATCTCGGGATTCACGACGATGAATTTTTCTTTCTTCAACCCACCCGTGTGGTTCAGCGCAAAGGCATTGAACATGCCATTGAGCTTATCCACCGTTTAGGACTTAAGGCTCGCTTAATCATTTCGCACGCTAGCGGCGATGAAGGACACGACTACGAGCAACACATCCGATGGCTGGCGCAGACCCTCAATGCATCCGTAAACTTTGTCTCTGACATTATTCGTGATCAGCGTGGGCAGACGCCTGATGGGCGCAGGATATACTCCCTTTGGGATGTTTATCCACAAGCGGATCTTGTAACCTACCCATCAACCTTTGAAGGCTTTGGGAACGCCTTTCTAGAAGCTGTCTACTTTCGCCGCCCCATTCTTATTAACAATTATTCAATCTATGCTTATGACATCAAACCCAAGGGCTTTCGCACGATTGAGTTTGATGGGTTTATTACTGACCGCACGATCAATCAAGTCGAGCATCTCCTAACTCACCCTGAGATTACGAGCGAAATGACCGAGCACAATTATCGTTTGGGTCTTAAGTATTACTCATTCAAAGTACTAGAGCACCGACTTAGAGATCTGTTATTATCATGGAATCCGTAAAGTGGATGGAATTTCGTTCGTCTGCATCACTTTGCGAAAATGAAATCCATAAATAGCCAGTGTGATTGCGTGAACAAACTTCTTGGGATATTTTATAAGAGTACGGAAGAGTAAATGCCAGAATTCCCGTCGCTCATCACCTTTAATTCCCAGTTCCCAAATCGCTTTGATAAAAGCCTTTATCTCTCCCCCCTTTATCGGAACACCTATCCGAGGTGGCACATAGTGATCCAAAAAGGTCATGATCCGTCTATAGAAGCCGTGTGGACTATATAGTTCTCTCAAAATATACTGATAACCCTCACGTAATTGATTGAGTCCCATCCTGGGGAGGATATTGGTAGTACCATCTGTGTTATCACCACTGATCTCGGCCTGCAAACGACCTTCAGCCGCCAATCGCTCATATAATGGCGTACCATAAGGGGCCTGAAGCATTCCCACCATTGCTGTAACGATCCCACTGCGTTGGATAAATTCAACCTGCTGTTTAAAAACCGTGGGTGGATCGTTGTCAAAACCTACAATAAAGCCTCCCATAACTTGTAAACCCGCTTGTTGCAAGCGGCGCACGCTACTCAATAAATCTCGGTGCATATTGTGCGATTTATGACATTCGCGTAAACTTTCTTCTAAGGGGGTTTCGATACCAATGAACACAGATACAAAACCCGCTTCACGCATCATGGAAATAAGTTCCGGATCATCCGCAAGATTGATAGAGGCTTCGGTAATAAAAGGGCACCCTATTTTGCCTTTGCGCCAAGTGATCAGTGCCGGTAATATTTCATCTTTTATTTGGCGACGGTTACCAATAAAGTTATCATCCACAAAGAAGATGTTTCGACGCCAACCCAGGTCGTAATACATGGTATTTAATTCCGCGACAATCTGCTCGGCACTTTTCGTGCGTGGGCGATGACCGAAAAGGGCGGTAACATTGCAAAACTCACAGTTGTAAGGGCAGCCACGGGAATACTGGATACTTAATGACTCGTAAGCAGAAATTTTAGCCAACTCCCACGCCGGTATCGGCGTTGCGCTCAAATCCGCATAGGAACTGGCCTGATATAGAGGAGCCGGATTCCCCTTTTCAAAGTCTTCCAAGAATTGAGGCAAAGTGACCTCACCTTCTCCCAGCACCAAATGATCAATCTCCGAGAATCTAAACCATTCTGCTGAAAATAACGGTCCTCCAGCAACAATGCGTTTTCCCGCTCGCCTGGAACGCTTTATGACCTCTTTGGCCGAGGAGCGTTGTACCACCATTGCTGAAATCATCACTATATCCGCCCTAGCGATGTCTTCATCAGTGAGCCGTTCGACATTCATATCCACCAAACGCTTGGACCAATTTGCCGGAAGCATAGATGCTACCGTCAGTAATCCTAACGGTGGCGAGGATGCCTTCCTTCCGATAAATCGCAAAGCATGTTTAAAGCTCCAAAAGGTATCTGGAAATTCCGGATAAACTAGGAGCACATTCATGACCTTCCCTCCCGCAGAAACTTCCCACACTTTGAGTGTAAACTCTTCTCTTGATCAGAGAATAGGAGTGAGGTCATACTTAAGCCCCATTTTCTCAATATGTAAAAAGTTCCGGATGTATAGGTCTTATAATTGAGTCACAATGACAAAAAGCAACCATTATTCTGTTTTCGCGGGCAGCGGGATCCATCTGGCTTTCTCTGTCATGGTGCTAGCGGCATTCTTCACCATGCTGAGCACAGTCCGAGACATTTCTATCCCTATCCTGACCATCACCCTGCTCATCGGAGTAATTTATTTAGGTATCGGGATTTACGGTTATCAATGGATCCTTACACACACTGACCTCTTCCGCCGTATCTTGTACTTTATAATTCAAATACCACTGGGAATGGGACTGGTCTTTCTCGATGGGCAAAGCGGTTTTGATTTTCTAGCCCTTCTCCCGCTTGTGGGTCAAAGTGTTATCTTGTTACAAGGGGTGTGGAGACAGGCAGTAAATGCCATTATTCTTGTCGGGTATGCTCTACTTACAATTATTGTTGGGGGTGGATGGCAAGTGGCTTGGGCAAATGCCCCAGTTTTCCTTGCCGGACAAATCTTTATCCTGGTATTCACTCAAATGGCTTTGAACGAAGAAAAAGCCAAGCAAGAAGTGCAACAATTGGTTCACGATCTTGAAAGCGCGAACCAGAGGTTACGCGAATACGCGCTTCAAGCCGAAGAGTTGGCCATAACCCGAGAACGCAACCGCCTTGCTCGTGAGATCCATGATGGTCTCGGCCACCATCTGACTGCGATCAATATTCAAATTCGTGCTGCCCAAGCTATTCTAGAGCATAATCCCCACCAAGCCATTGACCTACTCAACAAGGCCGAAGTCCTTACTCAACAAGCATTACATGATGTGCGCCAATCGGTGGCAGCGCTCCGCGCACCCTTAGCAGAAGGACCATTAATCCCCCAAATCCAACAGATTTTAGACGCAGGAAGTAACGGCGGCATCAGGACCTCACTCATCGTTACTGGCAACCCTCGCCCCATTTCACCTCAAATTGCCCTAACATTGCTACGGGCGATCCAAGAAGGCCTGAACAACACCCTTAAGCATGCCCATGCCACCGAGTTCCAGGTGACTTTGGACTTTGAATCCCCTTCAGCGATTTCTCTCACCATTCAAGACGATGGCGTTGGTGGAATGACCTCAACACAAAATGGATTTGGTTTGCTAGGGATGCACGAACGCGTAGCGCAACTCAATGGTCAACTTGATATTCAATCTATTGAAGGTCAGGGATTCTCTATTCGTATGGTATTACCGACCGAGGTAAATTATGACCAAAATAAAAATTATGCTGGTGGATGACCAGGCTCTCTTTCGAGAAGGTCTAAAAACGCTCTTAAATTCCCGTCCCGAATTTGAGGTCGTGGGGGAAGCTAGTAATGGCGAAGAAGCAGTTCGGCTTGCTCATTTGCTTCGCCCTCAGGTTATCCTAATGGATTTGAGGATGCCCATTTTGGATGGTGTTCAGGCAACCCAGCGCATTCGCAGCCTCCACCCCGATTGCAATATCCTTGTTCTCACGACCTTTGACGACGACGAGGATGTTTTTGAAGGACTTCGCGCAGGCGCTATTGGTTATCTACTTAAAGATGTGTCTTCGGAAAAATTGTTTGAGGCAATCCGCTCAGCCGCAAAAGGTGAATATTTCCTCCTACCCTCAATAACAGCCAAAGTCGTGGCTGAGTTTTCACGATTACCTCGTATCGCCTCTCATCCTATTGAAGCCGAAAAAATTCTTTCGCCGCGTGAGATCGAGGTTTTGCGATTGGTTGCTACGGGCATTTCTAACAAAGAGATCGCGGAACGTCTTTTTATTTCAGAAGGGACGGTGAAAAACCATCTTTCCAATATTCTGTCCAAACTAAATGTAAAGGACCGCCTTCAGGCAGTTATTCGCGGACGAGAATTAGGGATACTCCCCTAAACATCTCTCAATTATGTCTTAGGAGACCCCCAATAGATCAAAAGACGCATAAACTTAGGTTAATTAGCGTGATGACGTTCTTCCTGGTATCCTAATCATGAACGATAGCGATCTAATCGAGAAAAAGATTCGCCTTCCACCCCCTTGGCAAATAACCATAGGTTCAATACTGGTCATTGCCGGTTTATTAATCCTTGCCGATCCCTATCTATGGCCAGGCCATCTCAGATGGCTGGCTCTGATCATAAGTGGCCTCTTGCTCAGTGGATGGTCATTATGGGCGCGCCGAATTATTTTTTGGGTAGTGGGTTCCTTCCTGTTTAGCCTTGGAATAGTCTGGGAAGGTTATCTGTTTTTAGCTCCCTTGCCCTTTGAATTTATCATCTGGATTGGCGTAATCGCGGGGGGAGTAACGATAAGTGGCTTGATTATTGGTTTACTCACACCATGTTTCTTTACTCGTTCAATCGGGTGGGCGTTCATACTTGCGCCTTTGGGAGCAGTCACTGCTTATATTACTCTTTTTACCCCTGCCAAATTGAGTGATTTTGCATTTTTATTTTCCGTTGCTGGGGGCCTTTTTTTTATTATATTAGGTGTTCGCTATCATTCCGTGGGCTGGCTAATACCGGGTGGTCTTCTCTTAGGCATTGGGCCTGGGATTTATGCTCTCATAAGTCACCTCCCCACAGAACCAACCCTTACCGTGATTGGTTTATCTCTCCTCTGGTTTGCGTTCGGCTGGATCTTAATTTCTCTAACCAGTCGAACGATCAGGCAAAGCGCTCTTTGGTGGCCTCTCATCCCGGGCGGAATATTGGGCATCGCCGGCATATCGCTGTACATCGCAGGCAATCCTTCTGCAACCCCCACCTTGCTCAGCAACACTGGCTCAATTGCAATTATTGTTTTCGGTCTCTATCTTTTACTCATGCGACGCGGCGTGCAACGATAGTAGGATCAGCTATATTGTGACATAGATCACCCTATTTCAATGATAATCGTTCTGCTTTATTATTTGTGAAATTTGTAACAATGTACTAGAATCCATATTGTGAATTTTATCACAGATTATTAGGAGGTATCTGACAATGGTTACAACCACAATTTTCCCTGGACGTTATGTGCAAGGTTATAATGCCTTGGACCTCTTGGGTGATGAAAGCGCTCGATTGGGCTCTAAGGCTTTGTTGTTGGCCGATCCGTTCGTTCACGAAGCAATCCTTCCTGAACTGCTTCCGTCTCTTCAAAGACACATTAACACCCAAGTTGAAAAGTTTGGTGGAGAATGCTCAGACGAAGAAATTAATCGGTTAGTAACAGCAGGCCAAACTTTCGAGGCTCAGGTTGTCATTGGAATAGGGGGTGGAAAAACACTTGATACCGCCAAGGCTGTGGCATATTTTCTGCATCTTCCGGTCATCGTTGTTCCAACCATCGCTTCAACCGATGCCCCATGCAGCGCGCTTTCAGTTATCTATACGCCAGAGGGACAATTCAAACGTTACCTCTTCCTGCCTACCAATCCCAACGTTGTGCTGGTAGACACTCGCATCATTGTTAAAGCCCCAGTACGCTTCCTGATCAGCGGTATGGGCGATGCTCTTGCCACTTGGTTTGAAGCCGAGTCTTGCCAAATTAAACGCGCCCCTAATATGACAGGACGTCTTGGTTCAATGACCGCTTATGCTTTAGCCCGACTCTGTTACGAAACTTTGCTCACCTACGGTGTTCAGGCCGTGACCGCCAACCGCGCTGGCGTTGTATCCCCAGCTTTTGAAAAAATAGTTGAAGCCAACACCCTCCTCAGCGGTCTGGGATTTGAGTCGGGTGGTTTAGCAGCAGCCCATGCTATTCACAATGGCCTAACCGTTTTAGAACCCACCCATCATTACTTCCATGGCGAAAAAGTGGCAATCGGCACCCTAGCCTCCTTATTCCTCACCGGGAAAACCCCTGAGTCTATTGATGAAGTCTACTCTTTCTGTGAGGCGGTAGGACTTCCGACAACCCTCGCTGAAATTGGTCTAAAGAATATCAGTGACGACGATCTAATGCGTGCCGCCGAAAAAGCCTGTGCTCCTGGTGAGACCATTTTCAACGAACTTGGAGACATCACACCTCAATCTGTTTTCATGGCTCTAAAGGCCGCGGATGCCGAAGGTCGCCGCCGTAAAGGATTTTAACCAATTAGTTTAGCAAATTAACCTGCCCCACTCGTTCAATTAAGTTCGAGTGGGGCTTTAATTCCTTAGATATCAACCTGACGAAAAAATGCCCTATCGAATGACACAATGAACCCCACCCAATCTTATGAGTACCGCACTTTAAAAAATCCCCATAAGGCAACCATGACTGCCGAAGCATCAACAACGGTTATTTTTGCCCCTCAATACTTTAATTCTTTACGGCACAGGCCAAGGGATATTAACAGGTTGAGAGTAACCATGCTTTTCAACCGTATAAAGTACCCCTCCAGAGGGTTGAGCACACCCTGGCTCATCTGTAAACGTGTAATTAGTCTGATATTGGTCCGGTAATCCCACAGGCCACCAAATGAGGTTACCTTGTTGACAGACAAATACATCTAACATATACCCCCGATCATCGTCTTCCGTCATCGATACACGACTCCACGACACAGTAACCTGTGTTCCATCCCGGATCGCCTGGACATTACTCGGCGGAGGATATAAAACGCTCGGGCCAGGCAAACGCGGTTTGGTGAAGTAAACCCTGGTAATATCTCCGTTTACATCCACCACAGACGGCGAGACCCAGCAAAAGTAGTTGAGTTTATCGAATTTCACATATAACCAGGAACTATACTGAAATCGTCCTCGTACCGTACCACGATCTCCCGGATACAAATCAGCGGCATGAAGGAAAGCCTTGGCTGGTCCATAACGACAATGTGCTTGCATCTTAACCACAACATCGGGAAAATCAAACGTCGGGGTAAACGTGACGGTAAATGTAGCTGAAGGTGTTGGGGTGATGGTTATCGTAGGAGTTAGCGTCTGGGTGAAAGTGTGTGTTGGCCTCAGGGTTAACGTAGAAGAGGGCATAGGCGAAAAAGAAGGGATGGGCCCAGTGGTTCCTTCAGGAAGTGGTGGAAGGGTATTGGTGCTGATCTTATCCAGAAGATAATCATCCCCTTTAATAGGGGAACACGCAACAAGAAAAAGCAAACCTATAACTGCCCCAATAAGTAAACTTTTAATTCGCGAATTCGTTATCTTGAATCTTAAGTATCTCATGACATAGGCCATTATAACGGCATTTGCCAATTTGACATCTCACAGGCTTCTCTGTATAATCGGGTCAAATCTAATATCCAAGCCGCCAGAAGGAGTAAGTCGGGCAACCTCTGACAGAAAAAGAGGTCATTGGCTGAGAGCCTCAGCAGAGAGACCTGACCGAAGTCGTCTGGCATTATGGCCGAAGAAATCCCGCTTAGGGAGAGTAGACCGGCACGGGTAAGCCCGTTATCGCGAAAACCGGATGGTAGTCCGGGAAAGTGCGCTGGTCAAAAACCGGCGAAATGAGGTGGTACCGCGGAAGAGAACCTTTCGTCCTCATGCGAGGAGGAAAGGTTTTTCATTTCGATATGGGTTAGATTCTGAGAATTCAATGCCAAGAGGTGCACATGTCTGGTTACATTCTGCCCAAAACATATGATTTTTCTGCCATTGAAGAACCACTTTATAAATGGTGGGAAGAACGCGGTTATTTCAAGCCATGGAACGATCCCAACTTGCCCAATTTTGATCCCTCTCACAAACCGTTTGTTATCAGTATTCCCCCACCCAATGTGACAGGTGAACTACACCTCGGCCATGCCATGTTTGTAGCCATGGAAGATTTGATGATCCGTTATCATCGTATGAAAGGGGAACCCACCCTCTGGGTACCCGGCACCGACCACGCCGGAATTGCAACCCAACTTTTAGTTGAACGTGAATTGGCAAAAGAAGGCCTACGCCGCGAACAGCTCGGACGTGAGGCTTTCCTTAAGCGGGTATGGGCGTGGAAAGAGAAATACGGCGGCATCATTACGCGCCAGATTCGCCGTTTAGGTGCCTCGTGCGATTGGAGTCGTGAGCGTTTTACCCTTGACGAAGGACTTTCACGCGCTGTGCGTGAAGCCTTTGTGCGTTTGTATGAAAAAGGGTTGATCTACCGCGGTTTGCGAATGATCAATTGGTCGCCTGGCCTCCGTACTGCAGTTTCGGATCTTGAGGTAGAGTATTCTGAAGAGCCTGGCATACTCTATTATTTCAAATACGTTCTTGATGACGATCCCAATACCTATATCCCCGTTGCTACTACTCGCCCCGAGACCATCCTTGGTGATACTGCCGTAGCGGTTAACCCTCAAGACGAACGTTACACCTCTTTTATAGGTCGTAAAGTTCGAGTGCCCATTCTAGGGCGTCTTATACCAGTCATCGCCGACTCATATGTAGACCCCAGTTTTGGTACCGGAGCCCTCAAAGTCACCCCTGCCCATGATCCCAATGATTACCAGATTGCCTTACGCCATAATCTCGAAATCATCAACATTATGACCGAAGAGGCTCGAATTAATGAGGCCGGTGGACCATATGCTGGTTTAGATCGCTTCGAATGCCGAAAAAAACTTTGGGAAGACATGCGCGCAGCCGACTTGGTCATCAAAGAAGAACCATATACGATAACTGTACCTCGCTCTCAACGTGGCGGCGAAATCATCGAACCCCGACTCTCCGAACAATGGTTCGTTCGCATAAAGCCCTTAGCTGATGCTGCATTACAAGCCGTACGCGAAGGACGCATCCGAATCATACCCGATCGTTTCACCAAAATCTACTACAACTGGATGGAAAACATTCAGGACTGGTGTATCAGCCGTCAACTGTGGTGGGGGCATCGCATTCCGGTTTGGTATTGCGATGATTGTGGAGCTATGACCGTTGCCCGCGAAGATCCTACATCCTGCACCACTTGTGGTAGTCCACATATTCATCAGGATGAGGATGTTTTAGATACATGGTTCTCATCAGGATTGTGGCCATTCTCAACCCTAGGGTGGCCAGAAGAAACCCCCGATTACAAATATTTCTATCCCACCTCAGTTCTGGAAACCGGGTACGATATTCTCTTCTTCTGGGTAGCTCGAATGATCATGTTTGGCCTTGAGTTTACCGGTCGCGAGCCCTTCCATACGGTTTACTTACATGGTCTAATCCGTGATGAGCATGGACAGAAAATGAGCAAGACCAAGGGGAATGTAATTGATCCTCTTGAGGTCATGAAGCAAATGGGCACTGATGCCCTCCGCTTCACTCTGCTAGTTGGTTCAACTCCTGGAAATGATATCAATCTAAGTCTTAAGAAGGTGGAAGCCAATCGGAATTTTGCCAATAAAGTGTGGAACGCCGGAAGGTTCGTCATTGGAGCGCTTGAATCGTGCCCACCAGCCCCACAATCACCCCCCCAATGGACATTAGCCGATTCGTGGATTTGGGCACGCTTGCAGAACCTTCTCCGTGAGGTAGAGCGATTATTTGAATCCTACCAATTTGGCGAGGCCGGGCGACAAATTTACGATTTCTTCTGGTCAGAATTCGCCGACTGGTACATTGAGATCGCCAAACTTCAATTGGCTCAAGGGGGTGATCGGGCGTTTTATACGGCATATACCCTGGTACGTGTCCTTGATACTTGTCTAAGATTACTTCATCCTTTCACCCCCTTCGTCACTGAAGCTTTGTGGGGGCATCTAAAACAAGCTGTCCAATCAAAAAGCGAGTTGCTCGCCCCCAAAGAGGGTTGGGCGGAGGCATTGATCATCGCGCGTTGGCCTGAACCTCACCCCCCCGAGGATTGGGAAGAGGAAAAGACCGAACATTTTGCAATGGTACAGGACATCATCCGAGCGATTCGCAACGTTCGCACCGAGAAGAAAGTTTCTCCCGCCAAGAAGATACCCGCCGTAATTGTGGCAGGCGATCATGCTGAAATGCTTTATGAGCAATCTCAAATCATCGCTGCACTTGCTGGAGTCTCAACGGAAGAATTGCAAATTCTCAAGGATCGGACGAATCGCTCCGGCAACGAAATTGCTTTGGTCGCGAGGGGTATCGAGATTTACATTCCCCTGGCCAATTTGATTGACTTTGAGGAGGAACGGGCGCGCCTGCAGAAGGAATTGGCAGAAGCCGAACAACAAATTTCACGGTTGGAAGCGTTACTTGCCGGACCGTTTGCCGAGCGAGCACCAGCTCAGATTGTTGAAAAGGAACGACAAAAACTTGAAACCTTCCGCGAGACCGCCGCGCGCCTGCGTGATCAACTTCGAGCCTTAGACCAGTAACCCCCTTACCACAGAGCGGCCTCATCAATAATAAGGCCGCTCTGGTTTCTTAAGCAAGTCGTGCTCGTTCGTTGGAAAAAATTCGCTTCAAAATGGCAATGGTTGTTGCATAGGTTGAATCCATGCCAAAATAGGAGAGAGTACCTGCACCCAAATTCTTCCCTTTACTTAGTGGAGTGTCTGAAGCATAATGCAGAATTCCCAAATCAAAAGGAAGATTGTAAAGGCTTACAATCTCATTAACTGGATGCCGCTTAGGATGGGTCATTTCATAAATTGCCGAAAGGTAAGGACCGGCTTCCATCTCAACGTCGGTATAGCCTTCTCGATAGACTACATCCATAATCTGCGCATTTTGTAGAAATGTACCGAAAACGCTCACCGCTTTCTGATTATCTAACACCGTACCGAAAATTAAATAAGGCGCAACATCCGAAGCGCTAAAGCAGTTTTGAAATAGATAGGTGTTCTGGGAATGCTCGTCCTGGACCACATTAGGGATCATTACATCCCCTAAACGCCCATTTAAAGTGGCGGCTTTGCCCATAACATATACCCCCATAATAGGCTCAACATATTCGGCAATGAGAGTAAGAAGATTATATGCCCCAAGACCAAGGGGGTAATCAATATTGAGAATAAGCGCATTGCTTTGCTTCAGATAGTCCATATTTCCTGCACGAATGCGTGGATCAAAATTCGCGCTGTTTAGGGCAGATAACCGGATAACCTGAGCCTCAATATCAAAGTAATTTCCACTCGGAACGCGATATATCCCCCGTTCTTTCTCATACTCCAATTGCTCCTTAAGTGTGTACCGACCTTTTGAAGTTTGTTGATATTTCTTTAGAATGTAATACAAAAAGTTTTCTTCGCCCAAAGACTGGCGCTGTTCAATACTATGCCATTCATCAAGCCAATCTGAAAATTTTTCCTGATTTAGAAACCGAATCAACTCTTCACGCTTGGAAAGAGCATAACCAGAAAGCAAATTAGCCACACTATGAGTGTTACTAGAAATAAAGTAAACCGGCTTTTCCAGTAGCTCAGGATGAGTTCGCACAATATTTTCCCACCACGCTCGGGTGGCACGCCTGTATTCTATCAATGACCCACTGAGTAAACGCACACTTATATTACATGCGCGATGGGCAATTCGCTGTAAATTTACGGCAAACCGCGTTCCCCATACCGCCCGCAGGCGTTCTAAATCCTCCTCGCTTATTTTCAAAAGGTTAGCCAATTCTTGTGATAAAGCTGGTTCATTAACGAGTCTTTCCCAACTGATGTCTGCGGGCCGTCCTTGCAACAGGCGGTGGAGCTTATTCCATTCGATTTGAAAGGCAGTCAGGGTGGGGATCAAATCGTCAATATCCGAGCGACTTGCGATCAAACACGCCAGAGTATCGCGGTGGTTAAAATAGCACCTCCGACGCCGAGCACGGGCAGTAACCTGCTGCCATTTGTCTACATCAGGATAGCCATGTCGCGTAAAAACGTGTAAACTTTGTCCCAAGATAACCGTCTGAACCTCTGAAATACACTCCGGTAATCGGAGGAGACTATAAATAAAGGCCGAAGTGTCAGGCGTGGGCTTCCGTGCATCAGGATGAAGCGAAGAATTAGTGGCTAGATGAACTTCCTCCAATGCTCGAATCTGTACTTTTTCGGTAGATCTCAATAGAGAATAAATTGTTCGCAGGTAAAGGGCAATTTCCCCTGATGCTGTACTTGGGACCGTTCGCTCCATCTATATAACTCCATCAACTAGGAATTGTGAAATTTTAGCATAATGACAAAAATTATTTATAATTTTCGCATCTCCCCAACTTCTTTCAACCCAACTTATCTATACAGAATGGAGATTTGGCTTGTTTAGTGATATATTTATTAATGTGCCTTTTGAAGGGTTGAGAGATAATAGAGGGGAGACTGGACTATGAAGGGGGGCCAATCAGGGAGTTTTCATCTTTGCGCTAACAAAGTGCTTCTAGCCCTTGACACAAATACAACCCCATGATATAAACAGAACCAAGGAAACCAGTAAGTTCGCGGAATAAGAACGGCGGCTCACGGAATTTCCGTGAGCCTAATTGTTTGATCGTTCCGATGGAACAAGCTGAACACCTAAATACCTTTTTTCGCCTGAAGGAGGCAATTTACAATGTCTGAACGTTACATCGGTACGGTCAAGTGGTTCAATGGAAGTAAGGGTTATGGTTTCATCTCCCGCGAAGGTGGAAATGACGTTTTTGTTCATTTTTCTGCAATTCGTGGCGATGGCTACCGCACCTTAGAAGAGGGTCAGCTCGTCGAATTCTCGATCGAGCGCGGCCCTAAGGGTTTGCAAGCCAGCAATGTTGTTGTAAAACAATAAAACAATTCCTTAGAATTACCACAAGACCAAACAAGGCCAGCAATATTGCTGGCCTTGTTTTTTACAATCGCATACCATAGCACCGATTCTCAACTTTTTCGTTGACTATCCACTCCCACATGCGGGTCTTTCGTGCCTTAAGCAGAGAAAAACCAAGACTTTCATACACATGGCAGGCCGCCCGGTTTAAGTTAGTCGTTTGCAAATGAACGCCTGGCACCCCAAGGCAGCGCAAGTAATTTAGATAGCTCACTAATAGTCCTTTGCCAATGCCAAGGCCGCGCCACTGGGCATCCACGTTCACATGGAGATGAGAGGGGTATAGCATCTCATCCACCTTCGGTATCTCTCCTCGAATGAAAGCCAGGGCAACTTCGCGTAAGTATCTTCGCGTTTTGGGTCCAATTTGGTATTCACCTTGCCCAAGCCTTTTTATGACCGCGGGAATAATTTTGTGTGCCATTGTTCTTCGATACCTTTTTGGATCTAGGTTCCCCACTAGAAATCCAATCACCTTCCCATCGGCAACTGCCACCCAAGCATGTTCAGATTCATAGTCTGTGTAATACGAATAAAAGGCATCCAGAAAAAACCTTCGATCTTCCATGTAAGCCTCAATAGGATTACCGAAAAAAGCAGTATCCCCTGCAATCCGAAACAGGGCATCGCGATCATTAGGATAATAAGGATGAATATGCCACCTTGTGCTCATTGTCTATTCTCAAGAACTTCAGCGACTTTTTAATCTAAATCCTCGAAACCTTATCCCAATTTTACCGTTTAGTGCCAACCGATGGGTCCACAATAAAAAGAACAGATTTGCCAATGCTGCGCCATAAATTTCTGCAGTTGCTCCCTTTAGTAACCAATACAAAAGCAATCCGATCATACCAAAAATAACCGACCAGGCATCATGGTCAAAAAGAAAATAAAATATGGTTAGAAGGGAACCTAGAACAATAGGGCCTTCCCACATAGTTGCCCCAGTCCAAACCCCAAAGGTTGTCGCCACGCCCTTGCCACCCCTAAACCCCAAAAAAGGTGAAAATTGATGTCCCAATAAGGGAGCCATCATCACTGCAATTAATTTTCCTTCATTGATCCCCCATACCGAATAAGAAATGGCAACTGGCAAAACGCCTTTAAGGTAATCTAACAACAAAGCCAATATTCCGACCCTCCAATTACCAGCTCGAAAAACATTTGTGGCGCCAGGATTTCCATCGCCAATTTCTCGAATGTCTTGCGATAAGAATAGTTTCCCAATCCAAACAGAAAAAGGCAGACTTCCGGAGAGAAATCCCAAAACAAGAGCCAATATAAACACGCCTTATATCCCTCAAATAAAGCATTAGAATAGTACGATAATTTTTATTGTACTTCACACAATCTTCCCGTTTGTCTATCATGTAAAATATCCCAAACCATGTCAATCAAGAAAGCGAAGAAGTTCCTTTTTCCCATTGGTTTACCAAGGATTGAAGAAATCCTTTTCCTTGCCACATTACTTGGCGTCATAGGAATTGGACCACGATTGTTAAACCAGGACGGAGATTTGGGGCGACATCTAACCCTGGGCTACTATATCTTATCCTCCTACACCATCCCAACCCGAGATTTATTCTCACATTCCCTCTACGGACAACCACTTACCCCTCATGAATGGTTGGCCCAATTGATTTTTGCCCTAATTCACCAATGGGCTGGCTTAAACGGGATTGTCCTCTTCGTTGGAATGGTGATCGCCATTACTTGGTTGTTGATCTATCGCCAGGCGCTTACCGCAAGCCTTTTTCCTCTAACTTCTCTAATGGTGAGCCTCTTTTCATTTTCCGCGGCCAGTTTACACTTTTTAGCCAGACCTCACATTTTTACTTTTCTTTACCTTACGATTTGGTTAGGAATGTTAGAAAACCTTCGCCTCAGACGTCCCCTTCCCCTTTGGCAACCTCTCCTTTTGATGTTGATTTGGGTTAACACCCATGGTGCTTTCATTTCCGGATTTGCCTGTTTTATAGCCTATTGGGCAGAATTTTTTGGGGAGTATCTTAAGCACAGAAAAGACATCCCTTTTTTCCGCAGTCAATTGGCAAAATTCTCCGGCCTCGGAATTCTCTTATTTGTTATCTCCTTGATCAACCCTGTTGGTATCCGGCTCTGGGAAACCAGTATTGAGTACGTAACCAACCGCTACCTCATTAGCCATACACAAGAATATCTTCCCCCCAATTTTCAATCGCTCGCTACATGGCCCTTCCTGATAATGATTTTACTTTCCCTATGGTTAGCCATGTCACAAAGACAGCCTGTTCCAATGGCCCACCGTTTTCTGGGGGTGGGTTGGACAGCATTGGCGCTAATGAGCGCTCGCAATATTCCCCTATACGCTCTAATTATGACCCCAATTCTAAGTATGCAAATAAGAAGTTTCCTAACGGGAACCCGATGGGAAAATCGTGAAAAGGAATTTATCAGCCTGCGAACCAAGATTAGGTTACCCATCTGGGCAACCATAGGTTCATTAATCATTATCTACCTGATTCTATCTTCTCCTTGGTTCAAGGAACACAACCAATTTGATCCCAATGTATTTCCAGTTGAGGCTACAAACTGGATTATTGCTTCTTCACCCAATGGAAACATGATGAATTACTTTCCCTGGGGAGGCTATTTGCTATTCCGCCTTTGGCCAGAATATCGCGTTTTTATAGATGGACAAACCGATTTTTATGGAGAAGATTTGACGCGAACGTATGAGAAAATCTTAACCCTGGACGAAGGATGGAAGTTTTGGCTGGACAAATATCAAATCAATTGGGTAATTTTTCCACAAGATTCTCGCTTGATTATGGCTCTCCGTCAAGACTCGGGCTGGGAATGTCTATATGAAGACCATCTAGCAACGATTTGCCTTAGACACCATACCGCCCAACCATAATTCATGGAGAAACGGTGATGTCTTCAATTCGCGGCACCATCACAGCGACATCAGATTGCAAAACAAGAGCGACTTTATAATTCCGTAGCAGCGGCAAGACCACCCTCTCTACCCATACATTATTCTCTTCTGCAAACGCATCCTTCGTAGGGTCTTTTATTGGTATATTAGGAGTGCCAATAACGATCACATCAAATTTTTGTTGTTCTAGATCATTATAGAAACGACTGAGATAACGAGAATTGTTAGCCATTGCCATTTCCATTAACACCAGTAACTCATATTCTGGCTCCAGGGGCACCCCCTGTATGATCCCAAAGGTCAACAAATGACGTTGGTTAATGAATAATACTCTCCCCCCCTGAGCAGCGGCTTTTTGAGCCCAATCCCGAAGGATTTCAACATCCTGCCAGGCTATCTTTTCATCAGGCTTCATGATGGGATGCGCAAAATACATGTGCCACCCAACCGGCAGGAATCCTAATAGCAACAAAACAGGAATTGGACGCCATACTTGCAACAATCTCCCATCTGCAACGAGACAATGGGTTACAAGATATGCTCCAATTGTCATTAGAAAAATAAGATATGCATCCAAATTATGAATATTACTACCCCCCCCGATCTTAACGCTAACCACTAATCCCCCCACAAAGAAAATCATTATAATAGCCGCAATTCCCGCCCATCGCCAAATACTGATACTGCTAAAGTTACGTAAACCATTGACAGTAATAAGAATCCATAATGGCAAAGACACCCAGACGATACCACGAATAATCCCTATAGGATAGGTCGGGCTAGGGAGAAGACGATACCAAAGTAAATCCGAAGTAAATGTCGAATCATACATCCAGGATGGTTGCCCAGATAATGCAATATATACCGCTTGCGTAGCGAAGGCTACAGCCAAACCCAATATGCCAAATAGAAGAGGCCATTTGGAGTAAAGATAAAGGGGTTGTTCCCCGATAGGTTTTTCAAGCAGCCACAAGAAAATTGCCAGTGCCCCGGGCACAGGAAACCAATTAATACGGCAGACCCCTGCCCAAAGTGAGGTGATTAGGACTACCAACAAAGTACGCCGGGGCTTTTGAGCATCAAAAAATAATAATACGGGGATTACGCACAAGGTGAGGTGATAATATACCGGCCCCTGCAATAGGAACAATGCTCCCCAAATGACAGCCCCAAAACGCGCAAGCCGATTTCCTATTGGCAATCTTTTTACCAGAGCCGCTGAAGTAGCGAGGCTCGTTCCTAACCATAAGGCAATCTGCCAAAACCGATGTACCCATAACGGAAGATTGCCCAATGCAAACGGGATCGCCAACAGCATATAGCGGGCTGGATGAAGTGGCGAAAGAGGCACGGAAACTCCATAAATGCGCTTGGCAAAAAATAGTGAGCCATAATAATAACGACTGGCCTCAGACCAACCTAGAGAAAGAGGATAAGAACTAATCCCCGGTAAATATTGCAATAGGATAAATCCAATACCCGAAACCAAAGCGCTTCCTACCCATCCTAGCCAACCAATCTCATCATTCGTTATCAACGAGATTCCCATTCCACCGAAAAAGATGCTGGCGCTCAATAACATCAATCGTGCTGGAAAAGGTTCCCAAACTTCGGGATGTGGCAACCATCCACTTATGGCAACCACTGGAATCACCATAAAACCCAATGCAATGACAAAACCGCAAAAATGGGCTATCCACGACGTTATGGTTCGTTGTAACCACAAAGATGGTGTGATATCGTGAAAATAAGCAGCAATCAACAATCCTGCCCAAAGAATAGCCAGACCAATAAATCCCCCTAACCCCAATCGCCATTTCCAAGATATAACAAAAAAGCCCAGACCACTAACAGTCTGAGCCCAATGAACCAATCCCCAAACAAACACCAACCAAAGCAGTAGAGAGATAACTAAAAACAAGCGTTGACGTTGTTCGTTTTTGCTCTTCATAGATTCTTTGATCACTTCAACGTGCGTTGCTCAAGGATATCGGTTCCTCTACACCTTCTCGAATAATTCGTCTAACCGTGTATGTAGGCTTACCTTGAGATTCATGATAGGTTCGCACCAGTAATTCAGCAATTAACCCCATTAAAATAGATTGGAATCCTAAAATCCCGATCATCGTTGCCATTTGGAAAAACGGCGAGGTTAACACACCGATGCCAAAGAAAACACGGCGAATGAACAAATAGAGCAATAGCAGAGTGCTAAGAAAAATCAATATCGCGCCGGTGCCACCAAAAAGGTAAATAGGTTTATTAGCATAACTATTGAGAAACTTAACCGTAAACAAATCCAGGATCACCTTGAGAGTACGTTCAAGCCCATATTTTGCTTTTCCGAAACGCCGCGGGTGATGACGAACCGGCACCTCGATAATCTTGGCCCCCACCCCATGAGCATAAACCGGGATAAACCGATGCATTTCACCGTAGAGTTTGAACCCTGTAAGCACATCGCGCCGATAGGCTTTTAGGGTGCAACCATAATCGTGTAAATGGACACCAGTAACCCAAGAAATCAAGCCGTTGGCAATCCGTGAAGGCAAAGTACGAGTAAGAAATGCATCTTTTCGATGCACACGCCATCCGCTAACGACATCGTATCCCTCTTGAATTTTTTCCAGCATCATTGGAATGTCAGCTGGGTCATTCTGCAGATCAGCATCCATTAGGACAATGACATCCCCAAAAGCATGATCTATTCCAGCGGCAATCGCTGCCGTTTGCCCGAAATTGCGTCGCAATTCAACCACTCGCACGTGGTTAGGATCCGAAACGGCCAAAGACTCTAATACTTCCCCACTGCGGTCTTGACTTCCATCATTAACAAACACGACTTCCCACACCCACGGGATAGCCGCCATGGCAGAATAAATCGCCTGATACAAGAGAGGCAGGTTTTCTTCCTCGTTGAAAACAGGCACTACGATTGAAAGTCGCTCAAGTGTGGGCATAAGGAACGGACATTATTATACCCCAACCTGTCATTTGAATAGCAGTGGCAAATAGATTTGATTGCGAAAAGTAGTAGGAAAGATAAAAATTCGTCGAACGGTTTGGAGGTAAGTCTCTTCATTCAGTGTGTTAAGTGAAACATTTCCAGAATCATCCCAAACCTCTGCAAACACTTGGCTCAATTGATTTACCGGTAAACGACTAAAACTTAGAGTAACTGAAAATGGGTTTTCTGTATCTACGCCAAGAAGTTCATAATTATTACTCACGGGGTTCCACCACTGAAATCGCACATAATTTATGTCAGTATCATAAGTTGTGACCCCTAGAGTCACCGTATCCTCTCGCATAATATATATGCTTTCATTCCCTACCGGCTGAATCCAATCGGGAGGTAATGGACGAACGGAGTCAACCTGAATGGTCACTGTTGCAGGGGCTGAATACGCCTTACCATCGTAAGCTCGATAGGTGAACGAGTCGATTCCGTGATAGTCCGGAGTTGGGACATAGGTAAAGTCGCCATTATTACTTATATTCAGTATCCCATGGGTCGGGTTAGTCCAGAGATCTACCGATAAAGTATCTTGCTCCACATCTCTATCGTTTCCTAAAACATTCGGATCACTTACAAGGATTCCCAAGATATTCGCTCGATATGTATCATCAACAGCCACTGGCGGATCATTGATCGGATTTACAGTTAGCGTTACGGTTGCTGGATTCGAGCAGGCTAGATCATCATAAGCACAATAAGTGAACGAATCCAAACCGTAATAGTCTGCGCCTGGGATGTAAATAAAACCGCCGTTGGTGTTGAGAGTCAATGTCCCATGATCTACGTTGCTCACCAGCAAAGCACTCAACACGTCCCCATCTGCATCTTGGTCATTGGTCAATACACCCAGAGTAGTAACACTCAACGTCGTATCTTCGTCAACGGAAAAGACATCACTTAATGCGAGAGGCGCATCATTGACTGGAGTGACGGTAATGCTCACCGTGGCTACATTACTATCCACCTGACCATCACTTATCTTAAAAATGAACGAATCCGAACCGTTATAATCTGGATTGGGTGTGTATGTTAGACTTGGAGGTAGATCACTCAACGTCCCATGAGCCGGTTGGGTCACCACGGTGAATGTCAGTGCATCCCCATCCACATCCGCGCCTGTCAAAACAATGACAGTGCTACCGTCCTCTGCCACGGTTTTCGTTTGTGGGTTTGCGATTGGTGGATCGTTGACCGGGGTCACCGTGATGTTCACCGTTGCCACATTACTACTTAACTGACCATCGTTTGCGACATAAGTAAACGAATCCGTACCATAGTAATTAGCCGTTGGCGTATAAGTGAAACCACCAGTAGTGTTGAGGGTCAGTTCCCCATGGCTAACATTACTCACCAGTTGAACACTCAAAACATCTCCTTCAACATCTTGATCATTGCTCAACACACCAGGGGCAATTATATTCAGAACTGCATCCTCGTTAATCATATAGGTGTCGTTTGTTACTATCGGCGCATCATTGACCGCCGTCACCGTAATGCTCACAGTCGCTACTTCACTGTCTAACTGCCCATCATTGACTTTAAACGTGAACCAATCCAAGCCGAAAAAATTTGCATCGGGTGTGTATATCAAGGATGGAGGTGCTCCAGTTAATGCCCCATGAGTCGGTTGTGTTTCCACGCTAAATATTAATTCGTCATTATCCACATCTGAAGCGGTCAAGACAATCTCAACACTTTTATCTTCGGTTACAGTTATTTCTTGCGGGTTGGCTTTGGGTGGATCATTCACTGGCGTAATAGTTATGGTAACCACAGCCACATTACTATCGGCTTGACCGTCATTCGCTTTGTAAGTGAACGAGTCAGCCCCAACGTAATTTGTATCTGGCGAGTAAGTGAAACTACCATCGTTATTAAGCGTCAAGCTCCCGTGTGCTGGATTGCTGACTTTGATGGCGGTAAGCGGATCGCTCTCTAAATCTGTATCATTTTTCAAAATCCCCGGTGCTGAAACCGTTAAATCCCCATCTTCGGATATCAAGTAGGAATCACCAGATGCAATGGGTGAAGTATTGTTGATCTCGTCAATGCTGAGATTCAATAGCCACAATTTATTCTCATTTAGTGGGTACAATCCCAACTGCACCATCCCGTGATAGATGGGCAACATTAAAGCCAATGTTACTACGAGATACCTAAAGGCTATCTCAAGCATCCTGTGCTCCTAAATTGTTTTCTAGAGTGTGAAGAATTGATTTCTTAAGAAGTGGGAGTCTCTTCCAATGTTAAGGTAGGTTCAGGTGGTGGTACTGTTGGTGGAGGTGTAGGAAGAGGTAGGGTTGGAGACGGCGGGGGTGGCGGAAGGGTTGGTAAAGGGGTTGAGGTCAAGGTTGGCGGTACTGAGGTAGCCGTTGGACGGGGAGTATTGGAAGGCATTACTAAGGTGAAAGTAGGCGTTGGAATAAATGGAGGTGAGTTCTCACGCGAAGGCGGCGTGGGATTAAGAACCGAAGCCGGAACTCGGGCTCTTGTAGGTGTGCGTGTGAAAGTAGCAGTTGGGGTAGGCAAAGGGGGAACATAAAGTATTTCACCCGGACGGATTAGAGTACGTTCCCCTAAACAATTGGCTGATTGCAACACTTCAACACTGATGCGAAACAATAGACTCAACCGCAAAAGCGAATCGGTTGGTTTAACCAAATACGCCACCCATCCTTCTGGTGGATAACATTCAACTGGAACCCCCGAAGTCACCGTTATATTATCTGGCGAATTTACCACCCCCTTGGTCAAACTCATGGCTTCGGTTAACAGTAAAAGACCTTGAGAGCTTTCTCCTGGTTCGTTTATATCGCCCGTTTTGGGTATAATCCCACGACCCCCTATCTCGAATGCGCTCATCCCACCTACCATTAACCCACCAAGGATAAGTAATAAAAAAAGCCCCAAGATCACCCACCGCTGGCGCGTTTGACCAAAACTTGGCAGTAGTAAGTCCTTGGGGAGAGATTGTTCTTTTGATTGCTGATAAACGGGACAATTAACGTAGCGATCGGTTAGACATGATAAACGCTGATGTCTTAAGCTAACCGGTGCTATTGGTCGAGCGTGGTGACAATGGTTGCGCTCACTTGGAAATTCCAATACTGTACTTGGGTCTCGTCTAAGCCCAAGATAAGGACAGATGGACTGGGGCATGGGTTCCTCTCGCCGGGCAACACTAATCTTCGAGTAAGGTCAATTCGTCGGTTTCTTTAGCAATATAGGCATAAGACTTTAAGTTATGATAGTAGTAGTTGGAAATGGAATCCTGAACGCGATTGAGTACGGCTCCCACGACTCTCGCCTTTACTCGATCTAATTGTTCTAGCACCTCCAATGCTACACTTTGTGATGTGCTCCGGGCGCGTAGGACCAGCAATACCCCGTCCACTCGTGAAGCCAAAACGATGGCATCTGAAATTAAGAACGGTGGCCCATCCAAAATTACTTTATCATAGCGCGTTGCTACTTCGCTTAAGAGGTTTGCCATGCGTTCCGAGGAAAGGACTTCAGCCGGGTTGGGTGGCAATGTTCCACTCGTAAGGACATCAATGCCCTCTGTAGTTAGATGATGCAGACTCTCGTCCAGATTACTATGTTCACGCAAAACATCACTCAATCCTAACCGATTGGGTAAACGCAAGCGTTCATGGACTTGCGGTTGCCGCAAATCGGTATCCATCAACAAGACCCGACTCCCGGCTTGCGCCATCACAATTGCCAGATTTACTGCAACGGTCGTTTTTCCCTCATCTGGACTCGGACTACCAATGAGCAGAGTCCTTAACGGACGATCAATTTCCACAAACTCAAGGTTGGTGCGAATAGAACGAAACGCCTCAGTAACTGGAGAACGCGGCTGGGCAACTACATGAGGCGGATAAACCTCCTTGGGTAATTTTCCGTTCATTTCGCTGATGTACCCTAAAACCGGAAGATCTAGATTCTTTGTAACCGCTTCACCATTCCGAATTGAATCGTCCAGATATTCCATTAAGAAAACAATCCCACCTGCCAGGAGCAATCCAAGTATCCCTCCCAAGAGGATATTTGTGGTCGTTTGGGGACGCACCGGATGCGATGGAACTTGGGCTTCTTCCACTTGAACCACCTCTGGGGTGCTTTGTAATCGCGCTAAGCGAATTGCCTCATAATTGCTTAGTAAATTAGCGTAAATCTGCTGGTAAAGGACCAACGCCGCTTGAAGTTGATTATTGGTACCATTCTGGCTACTCTGGTTGGCAGGTGAAAATGACAAATTAACGTAGATTTGTTGATAGATATTCAACAACGATTTCAATTCATCTAAGCGACTGCGCTTCTGAGTAAGTTCAATTTGCTGATCTACAGTCAGCGTTGGCGTTACACGAGCGGGTTGTCCTAAGGCATTGACTCCCAGCATCGTCTCATGATCGGATTCCAGCCGGACAATATCCGCTTGTAATTGGTTAATCTCGGTTTGTATTCCTGAAATTATGTTGGTTACATCCTGTAAGCGTTTTTCGCTAGATTGTTCAGATGTCTGAGCCAATTGTTTTTGCAAATCTGCAATCTGTGCTTCTACTTGCTGTATCTGTGCTTGAAGACTCTCTTCTGATGCCGAGAACCGGCCGGATTGAATCTTGGCGTTCTGCTCCAAAAAAACCGTGACAAGAGTGTTGGCAATTTGAGCTGCCTTCTGAGGATCGTTATCCTCTGCAATGATCTGAATAAGTTGGGCTCCACGAACCTGCTGAACCCGAACCTGACTACCACTTATATAGTAACCTAACCGCTCCGAAGCGGCTTCCAAGACGGGCCGAGTAACCAATAGTTCTGTGAAAGTTTGGGAAAGCAATTCGGCGTTCTGGTTAAGAATGTCACTGAGACTACTTTGAGGTGCTCCCAACACCATAACTTTAGTGGTTGCTCGATATACAGGTTCCTGAACAAGGCTGTAGATCGTCCCCCCTATTAGTCCAATTAAAATACCAACGCCAAGCAACCACGCCCAACGCTTGGCTAAAAGCAAATAATCTCGAGGTTGCATTGTTTCCTTCTTTCTGCTGTGTATGAAAAATTAGGTAAAGTTAGCTAGTGATTCGGTTGCGTTTCAACCAATGTCTCAAAAATCGCCTCAACCACCTCGTCCACTTGGGCTTTTGTAAGCATAGGATAAAGCGGTAATGTAACTTCGCGATTGGCTATCGACTCTGTAAAATGCAAGTCCCTTCCTTGAATAAGGGTTATTCCTCGATAAGCACTGAATTGGTGTACAAGAGGGTAATGTATACTGGTTTGAATCCCTCGACGTTTCATGCCCTCCATAAAGTGTTCACGAGGAGTTTCACGAGGTAACAGGATTGGCATCAAATGATAAGAAGATTGGCCCGGGTGACTTTCAAAGGGCACCTCAATGTTAGGTACGCACTCACGAATTTTTTCCCGATAATATGCCACTAAATCTCCTCGGCGCTGATTATTAGCCTCTAGTTTACGCAATTGAACCCTACCAATTGCCGACCTCAATTCATCCAAACGATAGTTATATCCCAAAGCCACCACATCATAACTCCAGGCATGACCATGGTGGCGATCCCATGTCAAAGCCGTCATACCATGGGAACGCAACACACGGATCTTTTCTGCAATGTCTTGTCGGTGAGTCGTAACCATTCCACCTTCGCCAGTGGAAAGATTCTTGTTTGAAAAGAAAGAAAAACACCCTATGTCACCCCATACCCCTGCTCTTCGTCCTTCCAGGCTGGCGCCAGGCGAGTGCGCTGCATCCTCAATCACAAAAAGGTTATGTTGCCGAGCAATGTTCAAAATGGAGGGCATGTCGCACATATAGCCCCCATAATGCATCACGATAATAGCCCGAGTCCGTGGGGTAATACAATTCACTATGTCTTGGGGAGAAATTGTTAAATCCTTCTCTGAAGTTATCTCCACAAAACGCGGCGTTGCACCAACATAACGAACGGCAGCTGCTGTGGCCACAAAGGTTAGAGAGGGCACTAACACCTCATCACCAGGCCCAAGACCAAGCGCCAAACAAGCCAGGTGGAGAGCCACAGTACAATTGCTAACCGCATACGCAAACGTAGCACCAACATAATCGGCAAATTCCTGCTCAAAGTGCTGGGTCTCTTCTCCCATCGTCAACCAACGCCGGTCAAGGACTGCAAGCACCGCAGCCTTTTCTTCTTCTCCCAAATCAATATCCGCTAGAGGTATTCGCCAGGCACTCATTCTATGATCTCCGGTAAAAATTTTTGACGCAAATTGTGAAAATCCTCTGTTGCTTGTTCATAGTCATCTGGACGGCCCAAATCTTGCCAATAACCATCAAAAAGGTACCCAACGACTTTTTCCCCTTCCCCTAAAAGTTTGTGCACCAAATTAGGAAAATCGAGATACTTTCCCCGCGGGATAAAATTTAGCACCCTTGGCTCAAAAACGTAAATCCCCATGCTGACCTGGTAATCATAAGTAGGTTTCTCGATATACCCCACAACCCGTGAACCACCATCACAAAGAATGACGCCGAGATCAATCTTGACCTTGCGCTGATGCATAGCAATCGTGGCACTGGCGGCCATTTCTCGATGATATTGGATCAAATCACGAATGCTTAAATCCGTAAGCACATCTCCATTCATAACTAAAAAAGTTTCATCCAGACCATCCACTAATGCTAGAGGCCCTGCCGTACCCAAGGGTTGATCCTCAAAACTGTACCGAATCTTCAAACCGAAATGGCTACCATCGCCAAAGAACGCCCGCAACAATTCGGCTAAATGACCTACAGTCAAAATGACTTCGTCTACGCCCGCCCGTCGTAATTGGCGTACGATGACCTCCAATATCGGCATTTCCCCTACCGGCATCAATGGTTTAGGAAGAATCTTTGTATATGGAGCCAAACGCGTACCCTTGCCACCAGCCAAAATGACCGCCTTCATAATGTCCTCCTTCCTGACCCCGAATCCGCTATTAATCTCCGGGTAATCTATCCAGCAATATATTCGGCACTAAATCTCATATTGCCCAGTCTTAAAACGCCCTAAGTTCCCTTTGATCCATTCAATGGTTTCCTTTAAACCCTCACTAAGGGACACTTTAGGAGTCCAACCCAACACTTCACGCGCCCGCCGATTATCCGATAACAACCGTAAAACCTCCGATTTTTCAGGCCGTAATCGCTTTTCATCCTGAATGATCCGAGCGGGACTCCCAGTCAGAGTAAGGATCATTTGACATAATTCACTAATGCTAACCTCATAACCAGTACCCAAATTAAAAACGCCCCCCTCCACTCCACCCGCAACAATAGCACGCACAAAACCCTCAACGGTATCTGTTACAAAGGTGAAGTCGCGTCTAGTAGAAAGATTACCCAAACAAATGGTATCTCTTGTAAGCGCTTGAGTAATGATGGTCGGAATTACAGCTCGTGCCGATTGCCTAGGGCCATAAGTATTGAAAGGTCGGATTGTGACAACCGGTAGATCAAAGGCTCGATGAAAACTTTCGGCCAGCATATCTGCTCCTATTTTGCTCGCTGAATAGGGGGATTGCCCTTGCAATGGGTGTCGTTCATCAATGGGTATGTATTGTGCCGAACCATATACCTCACTGCTCGATGTATGGATTACTCGCTCAACCCCCACATCACGGGCTGCAATCAAAACATTAAGCGTGCCCATAAGATTGACTTGAGCAACCTCAAAAGGATGGAGGTAAGAGTAAGGAATTGAAATTAAGGCCCCAAGATGAATAACAATGTGAGTTCCCATAATAGCCTGACGCACTGCCTCCGGATCGCGCAGGTCCCCGAATATAATCTCTAAAGCCTGTTTCCGCTCAACCGGAAGGAGACTTAACCATCCCACATCGCCGCGCGAGGTGTAGCGCACAAGGGCTCTCACATCTGCCCCCAAAGTCTGTAATCGCTCAACCAAGTGGCTACCGATAAACCCTGCTGCTCCAGTAACCAAAATCTTTTTTCCTGTAAAAATAGTCTCTGTATTCAAAGAATGCTCCTCAAAGGACTAAAGTCGTAAATACATATCATAGAGGTCTTGTGTCTGCTGCGATTTTCATAGCTTGATACGCCCTCTCAAAAACACTTCCCTGGTCTTGAGAACCATCTAAACACGCAACACCCATGATCACCTCAACCCCCAACGGACCACGATCAGTCCAAACTGGAGCACTACTCAAGCGCACCTGTAAGCGTTCAGCCACGAGGTTTGCTCCCTCAATTGAGGTTTCTGGTAAAAGGATCCCGAAAATTTTTTCTTCCAATCGCCCTATTGCATCAATCTCACGAATATCACGCAAAGCCCGCTCAGAAACTGCCTTAAGGATCTGGGCAGTAACTGCTGCTGAACGGGTTGCCTCATTCGGCCAAGCGTAATCAACGCTCATGACGATCAAGGAAAGCGAATTACCATATCGTCTCGCCCTTTGAGTTTCGCGATCAAGCAAACGCAAAAAATGCTGCCGGTTATACACCCCTGTTAGACGATCATAGAGTGTGTTTCTCAAAACTTTTTCCGCCAATTCTTCTCGACTCTGCTCGCCCGTGGGGAAGTGAGCCTTCAAACTATCCAAGACTTCCGGCATTAGAATGAGTCGCGCATCTGTTTGTCGGCAAAGGTCTAGAATTCTTTCACTGTGTTCTGGACGAATATCACTGATGGCAAAAAGGATCAATCCTACATCATACTGTTTCACTAGAGTGGGGATTTGGTCAGTTCGAGCGATCACCGGTAAACCATCAACCAACACCCCAATCTTGCGCGGGTTGTCATCAATGAGTCCAATGGGGGTAAACGCTCGCGCCAGGTCTCCATTTCTAAGCAACCAGATACCAAAGCGGGCCGTCTGCCCTGCTCCTATAATCAATACGCGCTCACCTAACGTCTTGACCCTTTCCCCTCTTACTTGTAACCAACGTGTAACCAGACTACTAACCAGCCGATTCCGATAACGAGTTGCAACAAATCCGATGTAAGCGAACATGCCTGTTACAACCAAGACAATAGGTGGTAATAAAGTTCCACCAGGGAGGAAAAGGTTAATCAAAAAAAGGATCAATGTTACCAGCCCCGTCGAAACCGCCAGATCCATTGCTTCGGCAGCACCAGCATGCGACCACTCAACACGGTTAATTCCCGTTAATGCATTGATCATACTGAACATAAAAGCGATGATGAACGCGATCCCGATTGACAATTCAATACCAAGGTCCAACGGGCCACTCAGCCGCCGCAACACTCCTGCAAAACCAACAGCCGTAAAAGCCACCAAGAAATCTACAAAGAACCAAACGAGATAACGATTTAAAAAGCGCGCCAGTGGTCCCCAATAGAGTAAGTGCTCTGGAACCACATAATTCTTAAGCCGAGGAAGCAACACCACTGCTGTCCAGAATAAAACATCAAAATCTGTCCATAAACTACGATTCCGTACATACAGCTGATCCAAACGTAATTTGCTAGGGAGGATATCCCACAGGTAACGATCCATAACGTTCCGAGATTGGAGCATCTCTTCTTCATTGCGGTACAGGACAGAAGCCGGGCTGGTGATTCCTGGTCGCACCGAGAGAATTTCGCGCCGGATGTCCTCCGGCCAGTGCGAGGCAATTTCTGGGTCTTCTGGTCGCGGCCCAACAAGGCTCATGTCTCCCACAAAGACATTCCATAATTGAGGCAATTCATTAAGTTTTGTGTCTCTTAAAATATGCCCCAATGGCGTAATTCTCGGATCGTCCTTGGCCGTTACCCGCGCGCCATTAAACGAAGCGGGATGTTCATACATGGTACGGAACTTCAGGATCTTAAAAATACGCCCATTCTTTCCCACGCGATGCCCTTTATAAAAAATTGGCCCAGGTGAATCGCGTCGAATCATCATGACAACGAGAAGAAAGAAGGGGGCGAGAACGATCATCCCCATTGCTGAGACGACAATATCCCTAACTCGCCGCAACCCATCATCTAGATGACGCATCATGACCGAAAACCAGGCTTTAATCTCGGAAACTTCAGGTTCCTTAGTGTAAACAACTTTTTCCATTCCTCCCTCCATGCCACTGCGTTTCGTAACCTTAAGAAAAAACAGACCACCTCCAGGTCAAGCACATCTATGAATTCCCCCAAGCTCAAACCCTCACTTCTTAAGAACGATTGCTTTTAAGAGGCCCGTCAAAAATCCCAAACCATAGGCAATGTGCAAAATAGCAAAAGTTGGCGGCAAGCGCAAAAAGTGTTCCCAACCATGGCGGATGGCAATAAGGAGTGATACGCCAAAATTCACCGCGGTATAAACCACTAGCAAACCCAACAGAAAATAACGCATCGGCACAATGAAAACAGATAACACTAATGCCACCACCAAGGCGCCAACGAAAGCAGGTGGAACAAGCTGGCGTAAACTAAATTGTGCCGGATGTTTCTGTAGTACACGAACCTTGAAAAATCCATATTGGAAATACTGCCTCCAAAGGGCTTTCAAAGAACTTCGACTGTAATATTTAGACCGCACATCGGGAGCAAGAAGTAACTTTCCTCCCATTGATCTAAGACGATAGTTATATTCATCATCCTGATTTCTGATCAGGGCTTCGTCAAAAGGACCTGCCTCGCGAAGGGTGCTCATTCTATAAGCCGGGAAAGGGATCGTATCAACATAGCGATGTGAATTGACATAAACCCGAAAAGCCGAATTTCCCACCCCAAACAGAGAAGACATAGCAAGTGCGATAGTCCTGGCTATGGGTGTTTCCCCCACGGTTTCCATTGGCCCGCCGACACCCACAACAGGCTCTCGTTCTAAATAATCCACACAGCGCCGAACATAGTCTGGTGCAATGATGCAATGACCATCTACCCGAACCACAATTTCCCCCTTTGCCTTTGCAATGGCAATGTTTAATCCCACGGGCACTATCTTGCCTGGATTATCCAGGAGATATAAATTAGGAACGTGCTTTTGTTGCTCGCAGACGTATTCTCGTGTTCCATCTTCGGACATCCCATCAACAATCAGTATTTCCATACACTCTCGAGGATAGTCTTGGGCCAACACTGCTTCTAGACTTTGCTGGATATAACCTCTTTCGTTTCTAACCGGCATCACAACGGAAACAAACGGGTACTTCTCACCCGCCATTTTATATACTCCTTTAAACTCTTTTAGATAAATCTACAGGGATAAAGGACTGGAATGATCAAGCAGTGAAATAATGAAGCGAAATTTTCCATTCGGGCCGCGTTGGATCGCATCAACTTTGACAACGTCCACGTCCATATCCTCACCCGCTATTTTCTTAACTCGCCTTACAAGCACATCTACATCGCGATCCGAAAATCCTGCTTCAGGAACTACTCGTATCTCTAGATGATCCAAGGCCCTCTGAACAATCTGAGCTTCACGAACAGGTAAATCCGCCTTAAACACGACGGCAATAACTGCATCTATGCGGCGTCCGTCCGGAGACAAGAGCACATCATCCAAGCGTCCTTTTATTTCGGCTAATACTGGCATTTGTCGCCCACATTCACAATGAGTCGGATCAGATGTCCATTGCCCTCGATCACCAATTTCATAGCGAATCAAAGGCATGATCGGGTTGAGCAACCCTGTCAAGATTAACCTACCAGGTTCAGTTTTATCAGCCGGTATGTCCTCTTCCTCCCTTAGAATTTCAATGACCCCTGCATCTGGCCAGACGTGCATGTGGCCAAATTCGCACTCACTGGCTGCAGCAACAGTTTCAGACATTCCGTAAGTATCCACCACTCGACATTTAAAACCGCGCGATAAAATCGCCCTGATCTCTGGTAGCAAAATTTCGGAGTTTGTGATCACTGCATCTAATTGGGGTAATTGCAAACCCACTTTTTCGGCTAAGCGAACTATTAGAGCCAATGCAAAAGGGTACCCTAAAAGATAGCGTACGCGGTATTTCCATAATGCTTCCACATAAGATGAAACAAAAGTCTCGCTGATATGGATTGCAGAAAGATAAAGTTGGTTTAGCCCTGCATTCCAGACCCAAAACGGCGGGTGCTGTTGAGTTACAGCAATGATGGGCTGCGCACCCAAAATGGCCCAACGGTCATGATATGAGAAACCATTCCATCTTCGAACTCGCGCCTCATAAAGAGCATACCATTGACGCTCTGTTTCTAAATTGCGCCATATTGTCAAGGGTGTGCCGGTAGTACCGCTTGTATGTTCCTCAATCAATGAGCGAAAATTCGCTCCCTCAACCACAAAAGCCTTGGGAAATCGACGCAAGGGTTCTTTTTTGAGTATTGGCCAGTTTTCTAAGTAAGCCCAAGATGCCCGATCGCCCCTTTGACGTCGCTTTTCCCAATATTCACGATAATAAGGCACTTGTTTTACTGCCAATTCAAGCATTTCGTCCAAGCGCGTTTGTTGCCATGACTGCCATTCATCCCAAGACCAATGTTCACGAGAAAGTGCTTCATTAATCCTGCGCTCAAATCTTCCCCCAAAGCGTTGGGCTCGCAAGCGAAAACCATGAAGGCTAGCAACCAGTGACTTCAAAGGGTAAGGAAGGCTTTGGTAAAGGGATATCTTATCCATTCGTTAACCTCATAAAAAGCACTACTCATTCCCCCCTCACAAGACAGCAATCTCACGAAATAGAGATTCCCACTTCAAACGTACTGATTGCCAATCATATGTTTCCGCCATTGCCCGCCCCTTTTCTGAAAGCCGCGAGGACAAGGCTGGATCATCTATCAATCTAGTTACGGCATCAGCCATATCAACGGCATTGTTGTCCTCTGTAAGCAAAGCTGTCTCCTCATCTCGTAACATAAACGGGATGCCACCCACAGAAGTAGCAACAATAGGTAACCCAAACGCAGCCGCCTCAACAACACTGACGGGTGTGTTATCCACCCGAGTGGTGCTGAGATAAATATCGTGGGCGCTAAATTCTTGCTGTTTGATCGTCATATCCATAAATCCTACCAAACGAACATTGGCCTCCAACCTCAATATCCGGATTCGGGTCTTGACCTCATTGAGCCACCCGCGATCTTGCCCTCCCATGGTTAAAATTATCTCCGGCCAGCGAGATCTAAGCCGTGAAACAACCTCTAGGGCTAGTTCTGGATTGTAGGATTTCTCAAAGGTGCGCATCCAAATTAATCGAGGTAAACAGGTTTCCCGGCGGCGATAGGGATAATCATGTAAATTAAGCACGTTTGGAATAACACGAACTAAAAATCCCATGGTTTCAAAATGATGGGCTAAATACGGTGATGGTGAAACCACAGCCGTACCTCGGTCAAGTACTCGATGAACCCAATGGGGGAAACGTTGACTAAACTGTGGCAATGCCCCACCATGAAGCCACATGATTATGGGTGTGTCTAACCGTTGCCCAATTAAACTAGCCATATCCGCAAAGGCAAACCCTGCACCCGAGAAGACCATGACAAGAAGAACATCCACCTGATTTCTCCAGGTGAACATAGTAGTGATCGCAATATCCAAAGCACGACGTAGGCGATTGATATGAGTAGAGGTAAGACGTACCGAATAGCCTGCCTGGGTAAATAAGTTTGCCAGAATTTCACCTTGGCTGGTCACCCACCCCGGGTTAACCCCAAGCATTGGACCCACAAATCCTAGACGAGGACGCCTGTTATTCGTTGGCATTTTCACGCTTTCACTAAACAACCACTTTTGGAAGATTTAGAGCATGGGCGATTCTCTGATATAAGTCAAATACGTTTTTCCCCAAATTGGTATAACTATAAGAAGTTTCCACCATTTGCCGCCCCATTGCTCCCATTGTTTGACGCAACTGTGGGTGCTGAACTAACCATGTCACTTTTTCCACAAAAACATCCTCGTCCTCGTGCGGCACCACAAAACCGTTGATACCATCTCGAACCACTCTTGGGGCATCCCCTACTGGCGTCGTAACCACCGGCAAACCTGCAGCCATAGCCTCCAATAGACCATTTGGAAAGCCCTCATGATCTGAGGTTAACATAAACACATCCATACGCGAGAGAAGAGCCGGAACAGCCTCACAATGGCCTAGAAATTGGACCCCATCGGGAATCAGTCCTAAATCAGTCGCCTGCTGCTCCAAGAGTTTCCTAAGACTCCCATCACCAGCAATAATTCCCCCAACGGTAGGGACATGCTGCCGAACCCGCGCTAAGATGCGTAAGAAGCGGTCCAAGCGTTTAACCTCAATCAATCTCGAAACCGTTGCGATCCAAATACGCCCTTCAGGCAAGCAATAAAGGAAAGTCTGTGCAGCCTGTCGGTCATAGGCATGTAAGTCAATCGCATTTGGTAATACAAAAACCTTCGCAGGATTTAAACCAAAAGTAATTGCCCGCTGGCGAGCTGCATACGAGTTACTTAGAATCACATGGGGTAACCGCAACAACCAAGGCCCCCAAAAACCATTCGCACTTAATTCATACTCAAGATCACTTCGTAGGCTTCCAATCGCTACTCCCCTGGTAAACTTTGAGGCAATAGCAGCATAAAGATTCGTATAAAAGTGAGCAGAATGAATAAAATGCGGACGAAAATCCCGAAGTAAGTTGATCAAAGCAAATACTCGCAAAATTGGACTGCCGGATTGACCAAACCAAACAACCGTTATTCCCTCTTTACGCAATACGCCCTCGTAAGGCTCATCTTGGGTCAAGCAATAAACTCGCACCTCGATGCCGATTTGGGCTAAAGCGTTGGCCAGATACACGAGTTGTTTCTCAGCACCTCCAAAACCTAAAGTGCCAGCGATTATGGCTACGCGCAATTTTCCCGAAGAAGCAACCATTTTTGGGGAAGCCATCCTCAAACCCTTGTTCCTTGATGGGCCATTCGCCTTGTTCGCCTAGGTAAAGGCGTCAGCAAATAAGCATTAATGTGCTGGGGATTCAAAAGAGGAATAGAGCCAGCAACAAGATACCACAGATCTTTCCCTTGAAATTCCTTAGAAACAAACGAAACCGCTAAAACCACAGTTACCAAAAATCCAACGGCAAAGCAATGAGGCTCATGGCTTAACCAACCGTTTATTAGAAATGACCCTACCATGATTGCCATTATTAAAATCCCCTGGATACCATTCTCCGCCAATGTCTTGATCCATCCTGAATGTGCTGGACGAGCCGCGCCATTTTGAATATTTAGCAAAATGGCTCCGGCACGAAAGGAACCCGTTCCAATTCCCAGAGGGCGTTCCTGGAAAATTTTTAATCCAGTAGCAGCAATATCAGAGCGTCCACTTGTTCGTTCAGCCAAAGTATATGTAGGATCGAAAAGACGCTGGATTCGATTAAGCGCATAGGCTTCGCGTTCCCATAATAAATTTGACGCCCAGAAAACAGCAACACTTCCAACAACAAGGAAGAGCGTAGTCCAGGAAATACTACGTAAAACCAGCATGTAATAGACGACCACCACAAAAGCCGTCAACAAACTGCCACGGCTTCCGGTGAGAAAAATCCAAATAATATTGACGGCTGCCAGCAATAATAGGATGGAGCGTCCACGCTTAATTGCCCCTGCACTAGGCAATGCAAGCGCAATTGAAAAGATCGCAGTCATTGGAAACGCAGCCCAAGAGTTTGGGTTAATATAGGGAAGATTACCCAGTTGAAGGTAAAACGCTAATCCTCCTAAAACCCCTGCAAAGCCATTGACCATTCCCTGCCAGTAATAGACCCTGGAATCTCGTGAGGCTTTGACAAAATAGATGAGGATTCCCAACGTTGCTCCAACATTAAGCAGATCTTGCAACCCGTCCTTCAAGTACACACTAAGAGGTAACATTAGCGCTAGAACAATCCAAAAAGCCTCGAGCCATCGTGTGTTGGGATCATTCAAGCGTAGAACTAGTCGAAGGTTCAATAGAACAACAATGATCAACCAGTAATTCAATGTGTTCCAACGCCATAGCCCACCACTTAACAGCAAGTTCCGCGTCAGGGGGTCAAGTGTACAAAGCAATCCAATTCCCAAAAGTCCGATACCAGGAAAGCGAAAACCAAGTATCGCCAATAGAAGGCCAACTATATTAAGCACAAGGACAGAATTAGAGTATCCCCAACCAAAACTAAATCCCCACACGACCAGAAGCAGAAGGATCAACCCACGTGCAACCTTGCCGACGGGGTCCGTTGTGGACTCTTCTATACACAAATGGTCTTTTACTTCTGTTTTTCGAGCTTTCCGACCTACGCGCTTACGCTTAAGAGTTACGACTTCACCCATTGCAACCTTCCATCGGTATAAACCCAACCCCATTGCTCAGCACATAACCGAGCAATCTGGTCAACCCATGCTTCTAAAGTCAGACCTTTCACGAACTGACGACAACGCTTTCTAATTTGTGACCAAGGAAAAGATGAAGAAAGCACTTCTTTTAACCTGACTGTCAGGCTACTTACATCTCCTGGTTCAATTAGCCATCCACGCTCTCCATCCAAACCGATTATTTTCCTTGCCATCCCAACATCACTAGCAATAACAGGTAGTCCATGAGCCATTGCATCAAGCCAAGCCTTGCTCAAACCTTCTGTCAAAGAAGGCTGTACGGCAATATCCATGGTAAGCAATTGCGCAGACAATTCCTTCCGATCTAATTGCCCGGTAAACTCTACATATTTCTCGAGGTTCATAGCTTTAATCAGGGTTCCAAGCATGTTCCGCTGAGGACCATCCCCAATTAGAGTTAAGCGAGGCATAGGATGAAAACCCTCTTCTTTTATCGTTTTTAACGCTTCAAATAAAATAGGAAGTCCTTTTTCCGGAGAAAGACGACCTATGAATACTAGACGGGGTTCAATACTCAAACCACGCTCAAAATTTGGCATTACTGTCTCCAATTCCTCATTTGTGAGGGCTGTGGTAAACAACCAATGCACGTTTGGCGAAGGGGGGTTATCACCCATTCCTGTGGCTAACATAAGATTCCGTCCTCCTGCTAAGCGCCGCATTGTCCAACGCATAAAACGGGTAGAAAGCGTAGTCTGATCATTAACCTCCCAAGAGCCCCCATAGCGTACAATTAGATGCTTCCTCAACCCAACACCCACTCCCATCCCAAGTAATGGCAAGTCCCCCGGCAATGGGATATAGACTACTTGGGATTTCCGAATTTCTCGCCACATGAGCAAAAGATAATTTGGAGCATGTTTCAAGACAAATAATTTTCGTTTCCTCCCCTCCCCGTGAGGTGAAGGCAAAACCACTACCTCGATGCCTGCCGGTAGTTCAATTCCACCACTTCCCTCAGTTACCTTTGTAATCATCAAAGTGGTTTGATCAAATAAAGAAGCCAATGCTCTAATTTGGAGAGGGAATCCTCCACTGGAATACCAATGTCCTTTTGAATCCGTCCAGCACTCTTTATAGGAAACTATACACAAACGCATCTCATCTAACCCTCATGAAGGGTTTTAAGCACAACCGTGCGAGGCAGAACAATCTCCAATTTACCCAATTTTGCCAACTCCTGGACCCGTTCCAGGAAGGGAATGAGTTGCCTCTCGCCTTGAGCCCCATTCCCGTTTAGGGCATGTGGATGTGCAAAACAAACCACGAAACCGTTTTTTTCTATTGCGCGGTCAATGAGATTTAGTGTATCTGCTCGAAAACCAAAAGCATTGGTCCTCAGAGTCGTAACACCTCGAATCATCTCAATTTTGGGGAAGAAGGGCTTACGGTATCCCAAATACAACATCAGTCTCTCATTCAACGGTCTATAAGCCACCCTACAAAACGTAAACCCTTCCTCATATAACACTTGGCACAGAAAACCCAAATCTACTCGGTCACGAGGCACTCCACGGCGTTCCGAAAGGCTGATCGAACCTCGTTCCCAAAAATCAAAGGGCTGGTTATAAGTAGGAGCAAAGGTAGTTACCGGCTGCGAAATACAGGTCTCTAATGCTTCTTTACTCTGCCGAATGATTTTAGGTAGATTTCCTTTTCCCACCCCGGGCAACCACTCATGGTGCATGGCGTGGCTGGCAATTTCATGCCCCTGGGTAGCAATTTCGCGGATTAATCCCGGATCATGATATGGACGCACTCCCGGGAGAGCAACGGCTCCAACCACCGCAAAACACGCCTTAATACCAAATTGCTCTAACAATCTCAATAGCCTTTCGGTGCAACTGAACTCCAAGGGTCCCCACGTCTTTGGACCACTACCAGATCGGGATCTTTCTGCTCCCCACTCGGCATCAAAATCCCAAAAAAGGATTAATTTTCCACCCATGCGGCCTCTTCGCTTCGATCCATAAATTCGAGTAATTTGCCAACCGCGATGGTCTCGGAGAATTGGTTAATATGGCTTCTTATACCCTGTCTCACGCACTCTAATTCGTCCCGTGACATCAACGTAATCCCATCAAAGCGCTCCAAAAATGTTTCATCTGAAAAACGCAACCAGTCCAAAGGCACAATCTCCCTCTGCCCTCCAGAATCGTGAACAAAGGGTATCGCTCCCATGGCAATTGCCTCAACTGTGGTCATGCCAAAATGCTCATTTACGGCCGGAAAGACGTAAAAGCGTGTCCGCGCCAGGGCTTGTTTTACTTCCGCATAAGATGGATTAGGTAGAAAAGATACCCTATGGGCTATCCCCATGCGCTCAGCCTGCGCCTGCAAGGAACGTAAATAGGGTATGCGATGGGGCGGCACTCCCCCCATAATCAAGTAGTGCCATTGAGGATACACCTTAGCCAGCCTGAAGATCCAATTCGGGCGCTTATAATCCACAATGCGAGAAAAGAACGTAACCAAATCCCGTTGTGACCAATCCCCCGGATCGAAATGCCATTCCTCGAGATTAATGGGAGGATAAACAACCGGCAATTCTACGCCGTGGGCTTGAAAAAATAGTCCCGCCGTATAACGGGAATTGATCACATAACAATCTTGCCGATGATATTCATAGGCTGGCCATCGTTTCGACAAGACATGCTGATATCCAGCACGGAATAAGCGCATTGGTAGACCCCGCAATCCTCGTCCGGATTGCTCTAATTGGGGAAGTAAAGGCGGGCCGCTTAAGTACCTAACATGCGGCATACCTGTTGGCACCAGAAACCCATTATGAAAAAGAAAGGCAAAACGGTATTTCCTTTCCATTCCTTCATAACTAATGGTGTTAAAGATCCAGGTGAGATAACGCAATGTATTAGGCAACCGATCAATCCAGAGAGTGGGAACAGGAAACCTCACTTTCTCAAATTTGGCTTGGCATTGCTGTCTCTGCAATAAACTTGGGTTAGGAGGAACATCCCATAGGATTGTTGGCACAATACCCCGCCGGTTCAACCCACGAATCAAAGCAAATGCCACTGACTGAACACCCCCTGGTCGGTCTAGCCGATAGACAACCGCCACATGTTTTAAATCCACAAGATCTCTCCCCCTAATTCCTGGCAAGGTTCAAGAGCATCTGAGAAAGAGGGGCTACAATGTTGGGTTGGGCAAAGGTTGCCAGGACATGTTCTCTTCCTGCTAGGCCCAAAGATTTGCGCATCTCTGGATGACTCAATAACATCACTATTTTTGAGGCTAAATCCTCAGCAGCCTGCTCCCCTAATGGATGAAATTTGATGCCATTGACACCGTCTTCGACCAACTCTGCTGCGCCTCCAAAATCTGGAACAATCACTGCACAGCCCGCCAATTGGGCTTCTAAAATCACCCGTCCAAGCGGTTCCCGCCGCGATGTGAGACAAAACACATCCATTTCGCTCATTAACTCCGCTACATCTGTCCGCGGCCCAAGGAAACTAAGATACTTTTGCACCCCTAAGGTCATAGCAAGCGAACGTAAACCTTGTTCGTAATCTTGCTCAGAATGTTGTGCCCCTCCCACAACGACAAAACGCGCTTGGGGAATCTGCTCTAAGACCTTTGGAATAGAGCGAATGAAAAGATCGGGCTGTTTATAAGGAGTCAACCGTCCTACCCACCCCACAATCAGATAGTTATCCGGGAAAAGAAGCCGACGGTGTGCAACCGAAGACTGCACGCGCGCCAACCAAGCTTCTGCATTAATTGGATCGTAGTTCACATAAATTGGAACTCCGTTTGCCATTGGAGCGATAGCGCCTGCAATATCGCATGAAATCGCCACCAGAGCCCTGGCTTGATGCAAAATTTTTCGGTGTAAGGGAACATCTCGTAGATAATCTCGTATGATAATCACAAGAGGCAAGCCTGCCCATTTGGCGCCGGTCATGACTCGACTGGCGGCAGCAAATGTATTGCACACTATTAACCGAAAATCTTCTTGGATGAGTTTTATAGCCAACCAAAAAGATTGAATCTCATGCCATCCTGGAAAGAGACGACGCGGTGTAGAAATAGGATACGACCAGACCGGTAAGTTCAACTGGCGATAGACATGTGCCAATCGCCCTTTTCCAGGCACCAACATGCAAGCCTGCAGTCGAGGATCCAACCACCTTACCGTATCCACTAAAGCATATTCTGCACCACTGACTATATCTGGTCGGTAATGAGCAAATAGTATTTTCACCTCACACCTGATAATGTCCACCCAAGTGAAAACGCCTCTGTAAACTCAGCGCCAGACGGCTTAGCCAGGTATAACCCGGGATCCGATGAAGACGCTGGGTTAGTGTATTAACCTGATCCTTCAGTTGCTCAATGGCGATCAGGGCGGCATCAAGTTCGGATTGTAGAAAAGTTACCTCTCGCAGACGAAACACAGGATGATCAGGATAAAGCCGTTCCAGATCAAAGGCTTCGCTTGGCCAAGAGACAAAATATTCTGGTGAATCGAGAATTCTGGCTGGGAAACTGAGTGGCTTTCCATGTGAATATTGTTCTCGCCTGATCTTAATCATCGTTTCAATCAATTGAACCAAGCGAGGAAGCGCTGGAGTACGACATTCAAGTGCATCATGTAAACAAAAATCCTGATAAAGCATACGCTCAAGCGGAGGATTACGCAGATCTTCTAGAACGGGCTCAATATGAGAAGGACATTTAATCTCCCAAGCCGCTGAAGTATAAACAGGCACGAGATGGTAATTCAATAAAGCTACAGGCAATCCAACCAGCATGGCTTCTAGTTGGGCGGTAGATGGTGTGGTAATTACAGCATCCATCTGAGGCAGCAATTGGTGTAACTCATCTCCCGTGGCCGAGGTGAATGTATTTTCAACCCCCAACTCGAGATGAAGGCCTTTCGAAAGTCGCCATACCACTTCAATATCTTTGCGGTATTTCAAATGAGCACGAAGATCTCTAAGCGACTGAAGTGTTACCTCGCGTTCTTGGGGAGTGAACCCCGGTGTCCTGGCCGTCATAACCAGCAAGCGCAAAGGTCTTCCTTCAATGGGGTGCGTACGTATGGGATAGCGTTGTAGAACAAGATCATCCAGCCGTGGTGCACCAACGATTTCACACTTGCCTACGTTTCCCCACGACTCATACAAGCGAGCGTCTAAGCGTCCTAAACAGGCAACTTTATGGGTTAAGATAGGTTGATTAAGCGGTCGTTTATTTCCGCCCTTGATTCTAGACCAGGTATTGCGCCACTCCTGAATACCATCCATAACAAGAAGAGTAGCAATGTTGCGGCGAACCATTTCCGCTACCACCAATCCGCGCTGAGGGTTACTGGCCTCAAAAGTAATCACGATATCCGGTTGGTAAGCTGCAATCTTGGTTGGAATATACTCTGCTTCAATCACCATCCGTTCACCAAAGTGACGCAGTAAAGGCTCGGCATGATGAAAGAAACCGCTTGCTCCTAGAACCACAATTTCAGGCATGGAAGGTTACCTCAAAGACAAGACGTCTATGCAACTGGAGATAAGGACGCCGATTCCCAATAAGGGCGCGATACCTTCCAAATCTCCAAAAGACTTTCTAAAAGGGCACTAATCTCGCTTAATGGGACCATGTTAGGACCATCGCTGAGGGCCTTTTCAGGATTCGGGTGAGTTTCCATAAAAAACCCGTCCACACCTACCGCCGCCGCAGCTCGCGCCAAATATGGTGCAAACTCACGTTGTCCACCTGAGCGCCCATTCATCCCTCCCGGCATTTGTACACTATGAGTTAGGTCAAACACCACGGGTGCAAATTGGCGCATAATCACCAATGAGCGCATATCCACGACCAAGTTGTGGTAACCAAAACTACTTCCGCGTTCGGTTAAAAATACCCGCTGATTCCCCGTATCAGTGACTTTTTCCACTGCGAACTTCATATCCTCTGGTGCCATGAACTGACCTTTCTTTATATTCACCACCCTTCCACTGCGGGCGACAGTTTGAATTAAATCGGTCTGACGGCATAGAAACGCTGGTATTTGTATAATATCTGCCACTTCCATTACGGCCATCACCTGGCTGGTCTCATGAACATCCGTTAACACTGGAATGTTCACGTCTTCACGTACTCGTGCCAAGATTTTCAATGCGGGTTCAAATCCAATACTGCGAAACGAGCGGTGAGAAGTACGATTGGCTTTATCATAAGAAGATTTGAACACAAATGGCAAGCCGAGCCGGTTGGTGATTTCCTTCAACGCCCATGCCGTCTCTAGCACCAATTCCGCAGATTCCACAACACAGGGACCCGCAATAATCAAAGGAAAATCCCCTCCAATTATGCACTGTGAATCAATGTTAAATGCTTTTGGATGGGACATGGTTTACCTCGCGCCGAGATAAATATCATGGAGTCGAATCAATCCCAGACAGATACCGCTTTCCCCTTCCACAACGGGTAAGACGGAAATCTGAGAAGGCCGATTTTCCATAATCTCCGCCGCCCGGCCCAATGTCACGTCTGGGGTGATTCGGATTGGGTTCTGAGTCATAATATCCCGTGCATGCAGAGAACGAATATCGTCGAACTTTTGCAGGGCACGTCGGACGTCTCCATCGGTTATCAATCCAATTAAGTGGTTGTCCTCGCCCACCACACAAGCCGCACCCAAGGGATGCTGAGTCATAGCAATAACAACGTCTTTGAGCGAAGTCTCCGGTCTGACCCAGGCGATATCTTGAAATCGGTGCATAACATCGCCTACATGTAAATACAGATTGCGCCCCAACTGTCCTGCTGGATGAAACCGAACAAAATCCTGCTCGGTAAACTGACGCGCTATCATTAATGCGGCTGCCAAAGCATCTCCTAAGGCCAAAGCAACCACAGCACTGGCGGTGGGTACAATGCCAAGGGGATCTGCTTCACGTGGTATCCGTGCGTCTAACACCACATCGGCTTCACGGGCCAGGTGAGATTCAAGATTACCGACAATGGCAATTAGTGCTGAACGAAATTGGCGCAGAATCGGCGTGAGACGGATCAGTTCTTCGCTACTCCCGCTTTTCGAAACCAAGATCGTCGGATCACCAGGTGTATAGACCCCCAAATCACCATGAACCGCCTCTGCTGCGTGGAGAAAGACCGCTGGAGTTCCTGTACTGCATAGAGTAGCGGCAATTTTTTGTGCCACATGTCCAGATTTACCTATTCCACTTACGACCACTTTGCCGGAGTGACTTAGAATGATCTCCACAGCCCGTGAAAGGCTCCCGTCCAAATGAGTAGCGGCAAACTGAATGGCGTTTGCCTCATTGATCATCACAGATTGAGCAACCTCAAACCACTTGGATTGCTTCTCAACCAGCATAACTCTTAATCCTCCTGTGAGAAAACCCCGCGTACGCGTTCTAAGTCTTCCCATGTATCCACAGCAATGGGATGATAAGTTGTTTCTACCGTATAGATTTCGTATCCTGCTTCCATGAAGCGCAATTGTTCCAATTTCTCGGACTGCTCCAAAAGCGAGGGAGGAAATGAGGGATAAGACTCTAGCACATCCCGCCGATATCCATAGACACCTACATGCCCCCAGAACTGCCCAACCTCCAACCAACGGTCAGGGGGAAAATCGCGGACAAATGGAATGGGTTGGCGTGAAAAATAAAGGGCACGACCTCGGTGGCTCCGCGCCACTTTTACTACCGATGAATTAAATAACTCATTAGGGTCCAAAATCTGGTAAACCGGCGTGACAATATCGCATCTTAACGTGAGCCAAGATCGGACCAAATCATCTAGTAGAAAAGGATCCAACAAAGGCTCATCTGCTTGCACATTGAGAATGAACTCCGCGTCAATATCTCTGACCAACGAGGCTACTCGTTCGCTTCCTGAGTGGCATGACGAACTGGTTAATTGGGCCTCCCCACCCCACCCTTTTACCAATTGCAATACTTCCTCGGCATCGGTGGCCACAACAACTTTCTCTATCATTTGGCTTTGCTTAACCCGTCGCCAGACATGCCAAAGCATTGGCCACCCATTGATATCGGCCATAACCTTTCGCGGCAAACGCGTCGAATCAAGTCGTGCCGGTATAACGGCACAAATCCTCATAACCCCTCCTCTCATAGAAAACTATCTGACTAAATTGGAGCGTTGGCGAATCAAATGCCACCAGTTCAATAAGATTTTTCCAACCATGGTGTTCCAGAAATAGGCTGGACGATAATACATTGCCCATAACTGATGCCAAAGCGCCATACCAATGGATCGCGAACGCAAACTCATTAACCAATGCCCTTGACCTCTTCGTGCCCTTGCTACTCTTTTACGCTGTTGTCTTGCCCGCCAATCTCCCCACTCGCAATATAAAAGCGCCTTTTCGTCTTCACGATACATTTCCAGCACCTGTGAACCACGCTTTGAAGCCGCATGAAACCGATCTGCTGCTAGAGGATGATCCAACAAGACCACTCTTCCTAAGCGACACACTCGATACATTAACTCCCGATCCATGGTATATCGAAGATCTTCCCGCACCCAACAGCCAGCCTGGCTTAGGAAGTTCCCTACAAAAAACGTGCTTTGTTGAGGTAGATACCACGCCCTTATATCTAGCAAAGACAGATCTAGCGGGGATTGTGCCTTCAGAAAAGGCTTGCGGGTTTGTAATACGTTCCCGTCCTGATCCACCATTAAAACCCCGCCAGTAATTACGGCAACCGCAGGATCAAAACCCCAAGCCATTGCAATCCAATGCAAAGCACCTGGCAAGTAGTAATCGTCCGAGTTCAAATAAGTGATCAACTCCCCTGTGGATCGCTCCCAGCCTTTGTTTATGGCATGGCTTTGCCCGCGATCAGGTTCGCTCACCCACGAGGTAAGCCAGGGTGCATATTCTTGCAAGATCGCCCCCGTTTCATCCGTGCTTCCTCCGTCCATTACATGAATTTCTAAATTGGGATAGCCTTGGAGCAACAACGAGCGCAATGTGGCTTCCAGGTAACGTCCTTGGTTATAACTCGGTATAGTTACACTGATTCGAGGCCATCTGCGTCCGTTGGGCATAAGAGAAGGAAAGATCAGCACATCTTCAGGCGTCCAAGGCCAGCCTCTTTGATTTGAAAGAGGCGGTGGAAGATTAGTTATGGCGTTCACGCGAACCCTTTTGTTTGAACATTGCATCAATGTGCGAAAAAATTTCTGTTGCCACTCGTTGCCAGTTGTAATAAGTCTCAACCAAACGGCGCGCTTTCTGCCCGAGGGACAAGCGCCTGCTCCGATCGGATGCCAATAACAATAATCGCTCTACGAGGTAGCTCGGATCATCAAATGGAACCAAAAAATCAATAGCCTCCATTTGTTGAAGGACTACATTGACCTGTGGTTGAGGCGTCGCAATAACGGCCAATCCACTGGCCATGTAATCAAAAAGTTTTAAGGGCGAGTTATAGTCGGCAACACCAGGCCGATATAGAACCAAACCGACATCCATAGCGGCCAGCCAATGCGGAAGTTCTTCATATGGTTTGGGGCCATGGTAAATCACATTGGGTGGGGTTTGATCCATAGGGAACGAATGACCAATAACATGAAACGTGATCTCTGATCTATGATCATTCCACAACTGCTTAGCCGCTTCCACCATCAAACCAAAGTGATGCCATGATAAATCAGCACTACCAATCCACACCACTCTAAGCGACGCCTCATCGTGGGGTAACGCCGGAATAAGATCGGGACGAAAATGTTCCGAATCAGATCCATTTGGAACTGTTACAGCGTATTTGATCCCTAAATTAGTTTGGACATAATTCTGCAACGCCTCAGAAACACAAATTGCCAAATCGCAGCCCTGCCCATAAGCCCGAAATTGAGCGATTGATTCCTGGACTGCACGTTCCGAACGTCCCATAATGCGATGAAATTCTGGAATGGTATTAAACTCCCACACATGCCCTGCGCCGTTTAGCCACCACCGACGCGGTGGTACAGCATAACGACAGCTCAACGCCGGCATCTCCTGCAATCGCGTGTAAATGACATCCATCTGACGCAAGTTCCACCATCGTTCTAAGCGTCCTTTGGCTAAGGTACGAAGTCGAGGATACTGCGCTACAGGTTCATCCAGCCAAATCGTATGACCCAACTCTAAAGAGTGGCGAATAAATTGTCGGATATGGGCATTACGCCCGCGGGTGTCCCCCGGCTTGTAGTCGGTATTGGCATAATAAATATTCATTATGATCCTATTGATGTTTATACGAGCAGAAAATCTGCGTCTAAACCGAGAGCATGGGCTTGCTCGCGAATTTCACTTTCATAAATGGGATTCATAATAAGAATGGCATCCGGACGATATACCCTTAGGAAAGAAGGGTCAACAATTCTCTGGCCGCTTCCTGCAACGTACATACCGGTCTTACGGGGGTTAATATCCACCACATATTCGATTTCACTCCTTATCCCCAATGCATTTAAAAAAGTAACGCCTTTTGATCCTGCCCCCCAAATGACAACCCGTTTGCCCTCTGCTTTTAAGTGACCCAGTTGCTGCCGCCAATATGCCACCTTATTCTGAAAATGTTCTTGGAAAGCTTGGACATCTTGATAAAGTTGCGATAATTCCTGAGGTTCTGGGAATCTCGGAGACAAAGCATCTGAACTGGGCTCAACATCCATGATAAGATACTGCCCTTCATATGAGTCTTCCACCAAGAGAACTCTAAAACCATTTGCCGTAAAGAGATAAGCCAATGATCCACGGCTAAAATAGGAATAATGCTCGTAAATAACATCCCACACCGAACGAGACCGCAGCATAAAAAGCACATTCGGAACTTCAAAAAAGGCAATCGTTTTTCGTTCCCCGATACTGCGTCTCAGCATCATCGCAAATTCCGCTGGGCGATAAAGGTGTTCCAGGGTTTGGCGACAGCAAATCAAATCGGCCTGGTAGCGCGCATACTGCTCCGAGTAATAATCCTGGATGAACGTCACACGTTGGGTAGCAGGGATATCACCCGTCTCTACATACCCAGGGTCAAAGCCAATCCCACGATTATTTCCCAACTCGCATAACAATTCTAGAAACTCACCTTTACCGCTTCCTATTTCTATGATTTCTTTGTTGTGTAAATCATAGCGATCTATGAGCCGTTCAGCCATAGTGCGAGCATAGGATTGAAATCGTGATGAAAAATGAAGGGAATTTTCATACCACTTCGAGTAATGCATCAGGTCTGAGGAAAACGTCAAGTTAAAAATATGACCACATTGATGGCAAAAGCCCAACCTGATTTCACCACGAGGTGCACTAAGAGCATCATCGCGTTTCGGCCACATAAGATTACAATGTACCGGCACTTGGCTGATATCAAAGAATGGCTCAACGTTTAAGCCTTTACAAATGGGACATTGGGATCGTAGTGGAGGTTTTACAATTACTCGATGAACAACCATTATCGTCCTCTTTTTAAGCGTTTAGGGGTACTAACTTTGGCCTGAGACCTTGTGAGGCTAACATAGCCTCAATTTCTGTGACATAAACTGGATTCATGACGATCACCACATCTGGTGGCTCCACCAATAAATGCTCTGGCGTCGTAATCCAGTGACCACTACCAGCAATAAATGTGTTTCTTTTATAAGGATTCACATCTACAACATAAGCGATTTCGTCCCCCACCCCCAACGTGGTAAGGAAGGCAACCGCCTTTGATCCTCCACCCCAAAGTACCACCCTTTGGTGATTTTGGTGGTATTCTCGCAAACGATTTCGCCATTTTAGGAGTACCTGAGGAACGGATTGAGTAAAGTAAGCTGTAAGAGGGATAAGAGTTTCCAAATCATTTTCCTGAGGTAAAGGGGGCGTTTGGGCACCTCCAACCCAGGGAATTGCCTCGATCATTAAGTACTGATCATCAAAATCAACCCATAAATCCAATACCTGAAAACCACAACGCCGAAATAATCGCCCTAACGAACCAGGCGTGAAATAGGAGCAATGCTCATAATAAATATCCCAGAAAGCCAACTTCTGAAGAATGCGAGTGGCTTCTGGAATTTGAAAAAACACCACAGCATCGTGGCGCTCACCAACTGCCCTGCGCACCATTCGCATAAATTCGCCCACCGGATGAATATGCTCCAAAGTCATTTTACAGACGTAAAAATCTGCTTCAATCTCACGATATTGTTCAGAGTAAAAATCTGACACATAAGTTAATTGTCCATGCTTTATCTCAGGGGCTCGTTCAGGAACGAAGGCTGGATCAAAACCAATTCCACGGTTTTGGCCCATCTCACATAAAAGGGCAAGAAAATCACCCTTTCCGCAACCGATCTCTAAAATGGTCTTACCATGAAGCTCGTAACGGCTAATCAAATACTCTGCCAATCGCTGGTTAAATGAGTTGAAAGTTGGAGAGAAGGCTTGGGTTTCCTCATAGCGTTCAGAATAGGCGTTCAAACTAAGATCAAAGGCAATGTTTGTAATGAAGCCACATTGCCAACAAAACGCTAAATGAACGTCCCCTTTAGGGTATGCCAACGCCTCTTCACGGCTTTCTAAGCGTAACACACTGTGTGCAGGCACTCCTCGCACCGCATAAAAACCACGCAGCGGAACATTCCCACACGCTGGACAAGGCTGGTGGATTAATTCTTGGGTTCCCAACCGAGTAACCGCAGTAGAACGTTGAGGGGAAATGATTGCCATCATTCACTCATCCTTAAACTATTCGAACTTCAGGTATTGGAACAATGAATTTACCACCCTGTTGACGGTATTCGTTTTGTTGGCGAAACACCTCTTCCGCAAAATTCCATACCAGTAGCAAAACATAATCTGGCATTTCCTCCAAAAGTCGGCTCGTTGGAACAATGGGAATGTGATTTCCTCCCATTAAGCGACCGTGCTTATAGGGATTCAAATCCGCAATCCAGGGAATCAAATTAGAATCAATCTGGCAATATGCAAGTAAAGTAGTGGCTTTTGCTGCGGCCCCATATGCCGCTATCTGCTTTCCGGATGATTTCAATCCTTGAAGCAAGTTCGTCAATTGAGCCCGAATCGTGGCAATGCGTTCAGCAAATGCCTGATAATATTCATATTTTGAAGCCGTCTCGACCTCTTCCCTAAGCAACTCTCGTACTGCGGGCTGAACTCGTTCTTGTTTCTCCACATACAAACGAAGTGATCCGCCATGAATGGAAAGGTGGCATATATCATTCAAGAAAAGCCCATGCCGCCGGAAAAGACGATCTAAGGAAGTGACCGAGAAATAGCAAAGATGTTGGTGATAGATGGTATCAAACTCATTCTTCGTAATGAGATCCACCACATAGGGCATTTCCATCACCGCAACGCCATTGTCCTTCAGAATAATGGCTATCCCCTCAACGAAACCGTTTAGATCAGCGACGTGTGCTAGCACATTATTGGCAATCACCACGTCAGCAGATTGACCTCTTCTCGCCAAATCCTGGGCAAGAGTTAGAGTGAAAAATGTATTTAGGGTTGGAATTCCTGCCGCAAGAGCAGCTTGGGCTGGCCCAGGTGCCGGATCTATACCTAGGACAGGGATGCCCCTTTCCACAAAATTGCGTAACATATAGCCATCGTTGCTGGCTGGCTCTATGACCAGGCTTTGCGCCCCCAAGGTGCGACGCTCAATCAATTCCAGAGCATTTTCACGAGAGTGCCGGAGCAATGTCGGTGAAACGGATGAGAAATACGGGTAATCCCGTGCAAACAACACGTCGGGGTCTACAGTGACATCAATTTGAACCAGAGCGCACTCCGAACAAAAAACCAAGTTCAGTGGTGCAAAAGGCTCAGGCTCTCCCAAGGTTTCCGGCTTAATAAGGCGATCCGCAAGTGGGGTGTCACCGAAACGAACAATGGGTAACAAATGGGGAGAGCCACATGACCGACAAGCTGTTTCGGTACGATAAAGTGAAACCCAAGTTTCTTTAGCAAGAGATGATGTCATGGGACGTTTTCCTGTTCTAAACTAAAATGCAATTGGGGCATCAACTTTAGTAACCCAGCGTAAATTCGGATCAATTTTTCCCTGTGCCAAAAGTTCTTTAATATGCGCAATGCGCTTAAAACGCGGTCCTTCAAAATCCTCAACCTGAATACCAACATGTTGATAAGCGGTAAACAATTCCTCCGCACCGCGACGTGCGTCCCACTTAGGCTTAAATTCAGGTAGTACACGCTGTATCTTGGAACAATCTACTCGATAATTGCGCTTATCGGGGCCAGCATCAGGAGCATATTCGATCCGTGTTCCGGGTATCGTTTCTGCAACAATCTCCGCCAATTCACGGATGCGGTAATTCTCTTCCGTGCGACCCACATTGAAAGCCTGATTATGTATCTTCTCTTCGGGGGCTTCCAAAACCACGCAAAAAGCTTGAGAAATATCTTCAATATGGACAATCGGCCGCCAAGGGGTGCCATCGCTTTTAAGGTAAACCCGCCCTGTTGTTACCGCCCAAGCCACAAGATTATTCAGTACCAAGTCAAACCGCAAAAACGGCGAAACCCCATAAGCCGTCGCATTACGTAAAAAGACCGGGCAAAAAGTTGCATCAGCTAGCCGACTAACATCTTGCTCAACCAATACTTTGGATCGCCCATAGGGGGTTACAGGATTAAAAGGCGAATCTTCGGTTAAGAAATCATCACCTCCAGCCCCGTAATTACTGCACGAAGACGAAAAAATAAATCGTCGGACTCCAACCTGTTTTGCCAATTGCGCAAGTCGAACCGAGGCTTGATGATTTATTTCATAGGTCAACTCGGGATTCAAATCACCCAATGGGTCATTGGATAATCCCGCCAGATGCAAAATAGCATCAAATCCTTCCAAATCCTGTGAGGTTACATCCCGAATATCTTTGGTGATAGATGGGACTATTACCACAGGTTGATCCCCAAAACGGCTTCCTTCAAACAAATCACTATCTAGCCCTACAACGTCATGACCACGTTCAAGAAGCATGGGGACTAACACCGAACCAATGTAGCCATGATGTCCGGTAACTAGTACTCGCATCTCATTCCTCCCATATTTTCCAAGGGGCTTGCCCTGACTGCCAGATTGTTTCAAGTAAGTATTTTTCCCGCAGTGTATCCATGCACTGCCAAAACGAAGCGTGCTTATAGGCCATCAATTGACCATCCCGCGCCAATCGTTCCATAGGTTCTCGTTCCCAAACTGTCTCGTCACCTTCGATATAGTCGAAAACGCCAGGCTCTAGGACAAAAAAGGCGCCGTTGATCCACCCTTCCATCAATTGAGGTTTCTCCATGAATTCCACAACTTGATCACCAACAAAATGCATATACCCATAACGCGCTGGGGGACGAACCGCTGTCAGGGTGGCCAGTCTCCCGTGAGCACGGTGAAATGCTAATAGATCATTTAAATTGACATCTGAGAGCCCATCTCCCCAGGTTAACATAAAGGTTTCACCACCCAAATAAGGGGCAAGGCGCTTAATTCGCCCCCCGGTTTGTGTTTTCAAACCCGTATCAACGAGTTCTACGACCCAATCCGGCCTAGGACCATCGTGTGGTATGACTTGATTGGTGCGAAAATCCACCGTCATATTCGTGGTGGTCATGCAATAATCCGCAAAGTAACGCTTGATCATTTCCCCTTTATAACCTAGTGCTATAACAAAATGATTGAATCCAAATGCCGAATAATAACGCATAATATGCCAGAGGATCGGGCGCCCCCCAATTTCGACCATCGGTTTGGGACGAATTTCGGTCTCTTCAGCCAGACGTGAACCAAAACCACCGGCTAAAATAGCAACTTTCATCATTGCCTCCGTTTCTTTCTTCTAACTCTAACCGAGAGAATCAATAGTCATAGGCAAAGGGGATAGATTGGATTGGACGCATTCTCTCCAGCCAGCCCATGGCAAAAAGGACTCTTATCTTTTATCCACAAAATACTGTGCTACCATCTCGATCGTTATCATCGCTCCTAAATGTCGCGTATGGTTGCGTGTCCCTTGCATATGCTCATCAATCGCCTGCCGAACTGCCTGTGGACGAAACCAGCCACGCTCCAGAAATGGAGACTTCAGTAATGTATCCTCAACCCACTGACGATTGGGTTTTAACCGCAACAGATGATGCATATTTGCGAAAGTAGAGGAAGGCGGTTCCAAGTGGGCATTCCCTAAGACATTCAATCGCCGGAACCCCCACTTTAACCTTCGCTCAAGTCGATCGTATACGACCTCCAAGGAACTGGGTTGACTCAAAGGACCACCCTTAATCCATGCCAATTGTGGGTTCACATAACTCAGTGCCTTTTTCTCTAAATAGCGTTTTGCCCTCAGGTTTGGGGGTAACGAGAGCATAAGCATCACCAAATCGCGATCCAGATATGGTTCGGTATATTCAAAGCGAGGGCGAACGACACTAAGTCCGTGCAGGATGTAATCCACTTCATAGAAAAAAAGACGATGTGTATCCAACTTTAGAGACAACGAAGCCCCCGGGGTTTGCGCCACTTCTTCTTCTATGCGTTGCCTTGGTAAATCACGATAACGATGGACAAACCCTGGGGTAAACCAGTGTGACCACTCAGAAAACTTAAATAAATCATTGATATAGGCTAAATAAGCCTCAAAAGGATCCGAAATCGCTTGAACTTCCGAGGAGTAACTCGCATCGGCAGTATTTAGAAATAAATCAGCACCATTTCCCAGAACTAGTACTTGGCAGGAAGAAGGCAGGCTATTGAGCGTCCAACCATGCGAGTCAATAACGTTCAGGTATCCCTCCGAACGCTCAACGCAAGCCCTGGCAAATTTCTTGGGATATTCTTCATCCAGAAACAAAATTTGATGGGGATAGCCAAGAGTTTTTCCCACCTCTTTGGCCCGTTTAACATCTCGGCTCGATCGTTCGCCATACGTAACTAAAGGCAATACCTGCTGAAGTCTTGTGGAAACCAGCCCCAGCAACAGACGCGAATCCAATCCACCACTGAGGGGCAAAACATATCCTTGAGGATTGTCCAAACGCCGTTGCAGGCTTTGACCCAACGTCTCAATAAAAGCCTCAACCCATTGAGATTCCGACCAACTCGATAACTCCTCGCTATAACCAAGATGAATGTAGGGGTAAACTTTGGTTTGCTCCCCCTCCCATATCAATACCGAACCCGGAGGCAAGCGTTTGATATCCTTAAAAAGGGTGCGGTCACCATCTAAGACTTCAAAGGCCAACCACTCAGCTAAGGCCTCCTCATTGATGGAAGGTTGGATCCATCCCAAAGCCAAAAGGGCTTTGATTTCACTGGCAAAGGCCAATCGCCCTGGCTGCTGGAGATAGAATAAAGGTCGTAGCCCCAAAAAATCGGTAACCAGAGAAAGGCGCTGTACATCCCTTTTCCAAACCGCTGCACACACACCGCCATTGAGGTGTCCTAACGCTTCACATCCTCCCTCACGATAGGTCTTCGCTAAAAATTCATTCGCTCGCTGAGGATCACGGCAGTCTGCCGTCTCTCCATCTGCCATGAGCCACGTCTCTTTGTCTACCCGAAGCGGCTGGCCTTTGGGAAGAATGTAAGCCAACACCTCGCGTCCCCACCCCAACCGTTTCGAATCATCCAGCCACGCCTCAGAAATACCTGGAATAGCGGGCTTAAGGGCATTTGCCATAGGAAGAAGATCAGCAAATGTAATAGGTCTCTGATTACTCAAAATACCAAAAAGGCCAGGCATGAAGACACCTACTAATTTCTCTGGTAGGGGTGAGAAGTTATCAACGTATCCCTCTCACCCCTTGACCGCTCAGATTAGCGAAGCACTAGGGGGATAAAGACGCGATTCGTTGAGAAAGTAGCCGAAACCACCTTTGGCCCATTCATCACAACCGACCCAGATGGATTCGTGCCATTCAAATCACCGCTCCAATTTGCAAACGTATAGCCCGGGTTAGCATTTGCTACCAGCCCTACGGTTTGTCCACAATTGTATTCCCCTAAATCCGGCGCTTTGATAACGGTACCCCCACCAGTTGGATTGACGTTGATTGTCAAGGTATTTCTCAGAGCGTCCTCATCGGATATTGGGCTGGTCAAATTCTGGAAATAGTCAATCTTGGCCGTAAATTCTGGAGAATTACTCCCATAGGCATTTCCTGCATATAACCCCACCCGTGCTGCCTGCACCAAGAATGGCACGTTGACCACTGTTTGCCAATTAGGATCAGAAGGCCCCTTTATCGAAATAATCCAACGGCTGCCATACCGTTCCATCCGTAAATATAGCGGCGCTGGGTTCCCTTCAATAACCGGAGCATCAAACCAAACCAACTTCCCTTCTTCGCTTCCTGAACGAACATTGAGGGCACCCTCGTAGGTGGCAACGTATAATCTCGTGCCATTTCCCTGACTGTAAAAATCAGCCCGAATCCAGCGCTTAGCCGGGCTAGCATTCTCTTCTACCATCATTCCTTGGAAGGGCCTTATGTTTGAAGACGAAGATTGGACTGAACTATCAAATTTGGCTTCGAAGATAAAATCAGTATCGTTGATCATCTGCACAATGCGCATGGTTTTATTTCCACCGCTATCATCGCGTGCATTCATGTCATGCTCAACACGTGCCGGCAGCGATAGGAACAGGTGAGCATCATTAGTAAAGGGCTGCCCAATACCCTGACTACCATCTCCCACAGGATTAACCAACGTCCACCGTGTTGTATCCAAAGAACACATGTTGAAATCGTCAGACTGAGCGCTAGAAACCGGTAGATCAAGTCCCAATGGAGTCACCGTAACATTACTAAAGGTAGCATCTACATGATGGGCCAATAACACCACCGAACCGGAAATGGGATCACCTACTTGTCCCTCTCCTTCCAAAGACCAAACTTCAGGCTCTGGATCAGATTTCTTCCACACCTTGAGCGAATATGCCGGACGGCCGTCGCTCAACGTCTGGACGCGCATTTTATAGGTCAAAGTATCAGTACCTGGACTAAACGTTTTCTTGATTGGGACCAAAGGATTGTTAATGAGCAATTGCAAGGTGATATCTGACAGATTCGTCTGATCCTGCCACCGCAACCACCCAATCGCACCATAGGGCAAATAACCACATTTTGGTGCCACAAGTTCGCCCTCTGGATAACAATGACGCCCCACATCAGAATATGGTTCATCCGTATGGCCTGTCCAGCGCAAGAGCAACCCCACCCCAGGACCATTACTTGGTTCGTTAAATCCATTGACATTGTCAACATCGTGGATAGTTACATCCACCTGAACCTCATAATCCCGCCACCCCATATCTCCAATGGCGATCATTCGGTCATATCCTACCTGGCTTGTTTTAACGCTCCCCGCCGCAAAATCCCATTTTCCGGTTAATACCTGCGCTTGTCTTTGCCATGTGCCATTATCTGCGCTCCACGTTGTCGTTGTTGGCAACGGCCACTTTTGATTGTGTGCGTAGTTAATAACCACAGCCCTTTCGGTTGTATTTTCCAAATTATCTCTTGCTCTAAGCACCAACGTATTTGTCCCCTCATTGAGTTCACCGTCGAATAACTCAACAGCAAAATCACCCGCACCATACAATAAGCGAGGGCCATTAGGGGAGGCGGGAAACGGTCCCAATTGGAGCAACTCGAAAGCCCCATCATTTAGAGAAAAAGCTAAACTCTCCACCCCATCTGGATCGCTAACGTTTCCCAGGATATAAATCTGTCGCCCCGGCAAACCCGGGTCACCAAAATACTGAACATCACCGTACCAAACATCTATTTTGGGTCCCCCCGTTTCAGCAGTAACTTGAGATAGGGGTAAAAACCAAAAAAGGCTAAATAAAAGGCTTACCAGAATTAGCCTCTTTCCTGCTTTTGCCATCGCTTGCGCCTTCTTATTCATTTTTTCCTCCTGAAAAAATCGTATTGGAACCCAACCTGTCTGGGCTGAGAAGTCACATTACTAATAAGAGTTCCTATGTGATGTAACTCGTCCCCAATGCCATATCCAACGCAGTAGTGAATAGATGGGTCGCGGAAGTACTCGAACGCTATTCCACATCCAAGAACGGGCCTCTAGTGCCAATAACTTACGTCGCCACATTCCCCACTGAACTACTCCGCTTGTCCCTCTAATCCGCGTCACTAACGGCAACGGCAATTGCCACAAAGAGCGCATAAACTCGCCCCATAATCGCCATTGCACGTAACGACGCGATTTTTTCATGGTAGGATCAAACCAGGTGGCCCTTTCTGTAGGCTTCAACGCTCGTACACTAGAACCGGGGTGATCGCGACGATAAAAAAGCACCTGGGGAATTTCCACCATCTTTCCCAACAAAACCAACTCCCCCAACAATGTAATATCCGACGACGTAAACCGATCAATAAGACGTGTTCTACGCAATGGCTCCAAACGAATTAGCCCAAATACCGCGTTACATTTATCTTTGCGACGGAAACGATCTAGAAAGCAGCAAAATCGCTCTGCCGGATCACTCTGGGTCAAATTCAACTCGTCTTCATAAAGGCCTAAGGGCTGCCCGTTCTCATCAACAATTTGGGTAAGGGGATAGGCCAGAACTACAGTATGATCAGACCGAAGAGGAGCCAGGCAGGACTCGAGGAACGTAGGTGCAATCCAATCATCCGCTGCCGCCCACTTGAAAAATTGGCCTTGCGCCAATGCCACTGTCTGGTTGTAATTGAACGCTGCGCCACGATTTACCGGATTGCGTACGTAACGTATCCGCCGGTCACGCTCCATGTAGGCTCGGCATATCTCGCCAGTTCGGTCCGAGGATGCATTGTCACTAATAATCAATTCAAAGTCATCCCAGGTTTGATCAAGGATAGACTCTAAGGCTTGCTCTAAATAGACTTCACCATTGAAAACCGGCAGGCCTATCGAGACTAACGGCGTAAATGTGCTCATCGAAAGGGGCCTTTTTAAAAACTTGAACGACCATTCCAAGGGTCGGGATCCGTCAATTGGGTTTCCCATTGAAGATAGGGACGAATAATCCCCGGAAAATGCCCCACAAACCCCATACGACTGCTTGGCCCTAACCCTGGGCGTTCAGTCACTTGAAAAGCCACTGCATCCGGTTCATAGAGATGTAGGATCTCCGGATCTTCAGTACGAATGGAAGGTCCTACGATCATTGTCCCTTCGGCTAAGAAATTACCCGGTATCCAGGCCATACTACGGTAGCGCCCCGGTTGGCGTGGTTTACCATCCCACTCGGCATCGGTATCGAGTGAAGCAAAAAGCCATTGACCTTCATCGTTGTGTAAACTAAATCCGGCATGCAAGGGGTAACCACCTTTCAGAACAACGTATTCCATTTCAATCCCCACAGGTTCTCGAATATCAAACGTATCGGTTACCTCACCCCGGTTATTTCGAATACGAATCGCCAATAAACGCACTACCTCATCGCCTGGTGCATGATAAAAATCAGGCCACTCACGAGATGGAGTCGTACCTAATGCTTCGGTCAAATATTCGCTCACGAGTTGATGGGCCGGACCTTCACGGTAAATTTGACCATCTTGCAACCAAATGGCCCGTTCGCAAAGGCGCACAATTGAGGGCATATGATGAGAGACAAACAAAATCGTTCGACCAGCACGCCCCACTTCTTCCATCTTATCCAGGCACTTTTTCTGGAACGCTGCATCGCCAACTGCCAAAACCTCATCCACCAACAAAATTTCGGGATCTAAATGCGCTGCTACGGCGAACGCCAGACGCATGGCCATACCACTCGAATAATACTTAACTGGCGTGTCAATGAAGCGCTCAACCTCAGAGAAAGCCACAATCTCATCAAATTTTTGATCAATTTCGGCTTTTTTCATTCCCAAAATTGCACCGTTGAGATACACATTTTCTCGGCCAGTAAGTTCCTTATGGAAACCAGTGCCTACTTCTAGCAAGGATCCAACTCGCCCCCACAAATCCACGCTGCCTTCGGTTGGCACCGTGATTTGGGTCAAGATTTTAAGCAACGTACTCTTCCCGGCCCCATTTCGCCCAATGATGCCCACAACTTCACCCTGATGCACCTCAAACGAAACACCCCGCAGCGCCCAAATATGAAACGCCTCTTCATTCCGCTGAATCCCATTTGGGTCTTTTGAAAAACGCAACCAGCGCAGCGGTTGTGTTGCAAAACGCGAAATTTGGTCGCGCAACGTCTGATACGAAGCCTGAGCCCCTTGACCAATGCGATAAAGTTTTCCCAGGTTTTCCACCTGAATCGAAATATGCCGTTGACGTCCTGAGGTCATATCAGATCCGCAAAGGTGTCTTCAGTGCGGCGAAAATATATGACGCCACTAACTAAAAAGACGATCGAAACAATCGCCGAGATCAGGATCATCAACTCCGGCGGTCTATCTCCTAGCAACGCCCAACGGAACCCCTCAACGACGCCTACCATGGGATTCAATCCATAAAAGGTGCGCCAGGGCTCACCTAAGAGACTGCTGGGATAAACCACCGGGGTCGCGAAAAGCCAAAACTGGGTCAAAAAAGGGATTAAATAGCGCACATCACGATATTTGACATTTAGCGCCGCCAACCACAGCCCCACCCCTAGCGCGGTTGTCAGTGCCAGCAATAAGAACAATGGCAAGAGGATGATGTATATCGTGGGGGCATAACCATAAAAAATCATCATTCCGATCAAAACCAGAAAGGCAAACGCAAAATCTACTAGACCTGAAAGCACACTCGATACCGGAACAATCAGGCGCGGAAAGTACACCTTAGTGATCAATCCCCCACTGCCCACCAGGCTATTAGCAGCTAAAGAGAGTGCCCCAGAAAAATACGTCCAGGGGAGCAAGGCTGTGTAACTAAAAATCGGGTAAGGATAACCATTTGAAGCCATTTGGGCCATCCGCCCAAAAAAGATTGAAAACACCACCATAGTAAAGAAAGGCTGAACGATAGCCCATGCCGCGCCTAAAAGCGTTTGCTTATAACGCACCTTGATGTCTCGCCAGACCAGAAAATACAGCAATTCCCGATAGCGCCAAAATTCTTTTAGATTGAGTGGAACGCGCCCCTGATAAGGTTCTATATGAACATGTTCAATCTCCCCGTTTTCTAAAGAGGGGGGCGATTCCGGTAACCGTATTAAGGCTGTTTTCATTGGGGTACTAATTTGGGCTCCCAAAATGAGGTTCGAAAATAAACTGGAGGAAGGAAGTTGGCATGCTCCGCCCTTTCGACATAGAAGAAACGCTCGAAAGGGAGAAGTTTTTGTTTTTTCGCCTAGATTGCTTGATATAAACAATAACCAAGCGTTCTAAACTGGCTAAAAGGAGCACGCGACCAAAAAGAATAGCGAAAGATACAACCTCATCATAAAGAATTAATTCCTTCTGGTTACTTAGGATTTGGAAAGAAATCTTTTGAATTCTTAAAGAAAGGCTTAAGAACAGAAGCGCCGGTAATATCCGGCGCTTCGCGATTACTGCATTAACAATATTGGCAATGTCAATGACTAACTAATGGCAAGAAAAGAGAATATTGGCAACCACTAACCTCAAAGGGAAAACCACTTTCCAGAGTATAACTGCCACCATGGAGCGGGAAAGAACTGACTATTTCACCGGTTGTAAACGTTATCCTCAAATCACCGCTCGTCAGATTTCCACTTCCACTAACCCATTGAGATATCAGGGACCATGATTGGGCATCGGATCTCACCTGACCGGCAATTAACCCCAAGCCCAAGCAGGCCAAGACCAAGCCCGTAAGGATGTAGTGCGTTTTCATCCTTCCCTCCTAACGTCCGGTGACAATGAAATTGAACCCACAAAAACCAGGGCTTAAACTCCCATTAGCATATATGTAAACATCAAACTCTGGATGACCCTCAACATTAACAACTGGACTCACAGCAATTAAGGGTATCGTGTTCATACCGTTAGTATTGTCATAAATGGGTGTAACTGTAGCGATTAACAACATATCCTGGATGAGATTTACATCCAAAATAACACGATAATGATCACCATCAAGAGAAACCTTATCTACCCCAAAGTCACCAATTAATTGTTCTTTTCCTATATCAGGATCCCAAACCTGTCCCCATGCCACAATTCCGTTGTCTCGATAACGCTCACCGATTCCAATGGTTTTACTCCCACCAGCATCTCGATTAAATTGAATAACGGGTTCGTTGTCGCTATCGCTATACAACGTCACGGCTGGCACGTTATTTACAATCAGATCCCAGGGTTGGTTATTAGTGCTCCCCAAGCGGGCCTGATCTGAATCAATATTGTTTCCCCCCAAACCCCAATAACGCGCATCCAATTCTCCCGTGTTCAATGCAAAAGTTGTTCCGGTTAGAGTCAATCCACTGCCAGCTGTATAAGTCGTATTATCGTCACCATCTTGCAACCCACTGGGTACCCCAATAATACCACTCCATGGCACCGATTCTGCATGATCGGCAGAGGTTGCACTCTCTGCTCTCGCAGCAATATCAGCCTGCCAGGCATAAGGTACACGGGTCAGCGCTTGGCGAGGCAAGAGAACGACAAAATCACTCTCTTGATCGCTTTCTGCCGGTCTCACCGCGATTTCAAGATAACCTGGCTCACCACCCAACGAACTAGAGGGAAATGTAAGCAAAACGCTAAACCAGCCCTGATTTACGGTCACGTTTTCATGAAGGTCTTCGGCGATCAAAGTGCCATTTTCCTCGGCATCATAAAGACGAAAGCGCAGATCATAATAACCTTGCGCTGGTTGTCCTCCCTCTTGTAACCGCCCTTGATAAGTGAACGTCACCGGGGGCGGTTCTTGAAACGCTCCGCGCGCAGAAGCACGCACGAAAAAACCCCCTAAAAAAGCGAGCACCATCAATACGGGCAAAAGCCCCCACCAGAAACGCTTGCCGATCATAATGACCTCCGTTTGATAGGATTTAGATGCACACCGGAACAACAGAAAGCAGCCTTTTATTCCCCCATTCAGGTGCTCGCCGTTGTAACAGCCCAGATAGAGAATAGAAAGAAAATATCCTCGATAAGCATACAGCAAACAAATCATACTGTCAAACAAATCATCGGGCGAATATCTCGCAGACTCTATTGATTGTAAGTAGGCTATAATTGGCACAGTTCGCACAGGAGAACTGAATATGACAACTTATCGCACTCTCGAATGGCGTGACAATTCCCTCGTTTTACTCGATCAGCGCGTACTGCCTCATAATGTCAGGTACCTCACCTTAACTCGCGTTGAGGACGTTGCCGAGGCGATTCGCAACATGACCGTGCGAGGCGCCCCTGCGATTGGCTCTGCCGCAGCCTATGGCATGGCTCTGGCTGCCTTACAAAGTCGTGCTTCATCCGCGCAAAAATTACGTCATTTTCTGGAGCAGGCCGCAAATCTCTTGAAAGCCTCTCGTCCTACCGCCGTAAATCTAGCCTGGGCAGTGGACCGTATTCTTGACCGAATAAAGACCAACCCAACTGCTGATTCAGATGCAATTTTTCAAATTGTCCTGCGGGAAGCTCACCGGATTGCAGAAGAAGATGTTCGTACAAACCGCCAAATCGGCCTTAATGCCTTGCCTCTTTTGCCCCATAAAGTGACCTTTATTCACCACTGCAATACCGGAGCCCTAGCAACAGTGGATTACGGCACGGCTTTAGGGATTATCCGCACGGCGCATGAGCACGGGCACGAAGTTTTCGTTTACGTTGATGAGACGCGCCCCCGCTTACAAGGCGCACGTTTGACGGCATGGGAATTACAGCAATTAGGGATTCCATTTCAAATCATCGTAGATGGCGCCTCGGGTTTTATCATGCGCACCCGAAAGGTAGACGCGGTGGTTGTTGGTTGCGATCGAGTTGCCCGTAACGGTGATACTGCAAACAAGATTGGCACTTATAACCTGGCAATCGCTGCCCACGCTCATGAAATACCGTTTTATGTCGCCGCACCCACCTCAACCATTGATCTTTCCCTTCCCAATGGTGAGGCCATCCCAATTGAAGAACGGACCGAAGATGAGATAACCACAATTGAAGGCTACCGCATTGCTCCTGAGAACGCATCGGCTTACAACCCCGCATTTGACGTGACTCCTGCCAACTACATCACCGCAATTATTACAGAAGCAGGCGTCGCCTACCCGCCTTATGATGAAAGTCTACCGTCCCTGGTTGAATTAGCCCAACAATGGCGAACAACTCTTGCAGAGCAAGACTAGAGAAAAATCATCTTGGTATATACCTTATAAATTTACGCCCCAAGCACAAGTCTGGGGCGTAAAATTTTTATCAATGATTTACCTTCCAATTTTTCCACTCAAAACCGTATTATTTCCCGGCACCCCTTTACCTCTTCACATATTCGAGCCGCGTTATCGGAGAATGATGAACGAGGTGATACATACCAACGGTTTGTTCGGGGTTGTACTTATCAAGCGAGGCATTGAGGCTATGGGTCCGCTGCCTGAACCCCACAGCATAGGATGTGCTGCCACAATCGCAAATATTGAACACCTTCCTGACGGGCGGATGAACTTATTAGCCATAGGTGAAGAAAGGTTCCGCATCTTAAAGTTAGATCAAAGTGGACCCTTTCTCAAAGCCTGGATTGAAATGATGCCGATAGAAGATCCTCAAACCCTAAGTGTATCTCGCGGCATTCGGGGTTTAGTGCCTTGGATTGAGGCATATTTGAAAACACTCACGTATACGGTTGGCGAAAGAATAGAATTAAAACCTCTCAGCCTCCCCACCGATCCCTTGCCCTTACTCTATTTTGCTGCATCATTACTCCATATTCCATTGATTGAAAAACAAGACTTGCTCGAATCCGAGAGCAGCGCTCATCTCCTAAAAAAGGTGGCCCGGTTGTATCGGCGGGAAGTCGTACTTTTACGGCATCTGGTCACTTTGGCTGAACACCAGACCGAACACGTGTCACGACTAAACTAATTTGATGATACAATCTCTAACATCTTTTAGCACATTCCCGATCTTAGTACGGCGCAACCGTGACGTCTCAATGGAAATTACCTTTTGGCAAAACCGCATTGACCCTAACGCTACCCCCAGGTCAATCGGCTGACTTGATTCTTCCTCGGTCACAAAAGCCACATCCGGCTCCGGAACAAGCCGTTATTGAAGCCTTGTCCAATCCAATTGGTCATCCCCCGTTAGAATCTATTCCCCGTCCTGCGTCAGTCGCCATTGCCATCAATGATCCAACTCGCCCTCTTCCTCTCAACATCCTCCTCCCACCTCTCTTAGGATATCTCAACCGGATTGGGATTAATCCTGATCAAATCACCATTCTTATTGCAACTGGCACCCATAAACCCGTGGACGCTATTACGTTGAGGGAATTCATACCCGCCGAAATCTTAAAAAACTATCGGATTTTCAACCATAATGCTACCGATTTTAACGCCTTGGTTTACTTGGGCCGCACCACACGCGGAACGCCCGTTTATGTGAACCGTTTATTTTATACGGCGGAATTGCGGATCGTGTTAGGTAATATTGAGCCCCATCACTTTATGGGTTATTCCGGCGGTGCCAAAACTGCCGCCATCGGCCTAGCGGGGTATGAAACGATTACCTATAATCACCAAATGCTCACCCACCCCAACACCCAAGCAGGTATCTTTAGCGGTAACCCAATGCGCCAGGATGTCGAAGAAATCGGTCGTATGATGGGTATCCATCTTGCGCTAAACACCATCCTTAATGAAGAAAAGAAAATCGTGCACGTCCTGGCTGGCGAGCCTTATCGCGTTATGTTAACTGCAATACCTCTCGTCCAAGATGTTTACATGGTTGACACCGCCACAGATTATGATCTGGTAATTGCCTCCGCGGGTGGTTACCCTAAAGATATTAACCTTTACCAGGCCCAAAAAGCGCTTACCCATTCAACCATGTTCGCCCGCCCGGGCGGCGTAATTATTCTTTGTGCTGCATGTCCAGAAGGCAGTGGTCATCCGGAATTTGAGGCCTTTTTAGATGGGGTGTTGAATTACCAAGAGGCTTTGGCTAAATTTGAACGGATGGGTTTCCGACTGGGGCCCCATAAGGCCTTCCAGATTGCCCGTCAGGTGGCACGCAATCCTATCATCTTGGTTTCCCAAATGCCTCAACACTTAGTTGAAAAATGCCTACTTTCATACGCCCCCGATTTACCAACGGCTTTGAATATTGCCTATAATAAAAAAATAGAGCATCCACCCAGGGTGGCCATTTTGCCCTATGCTACGCACACTTTACCTTTGAAAGATTCATTGCGGAATGAAACTCCATAACTCATCAACCTGGATCATCAACTCTCACCTCAATGGAAAATCATTCTTCTGGCCGGGTGGCGAGACAGGCGTTTTACTAATTCATGGGTTTACCGCCACAACGGTTGAGGTTCAACCTCTGGCTCGCTTCCTAAACCAAAACGGCCTCACCGTTGCTGCACCATTATTACCGGGTCATGGAACAAATCCCATTGAGACCAACCGTACCCGTTGGAAAGATTGGTTCGATAGCGCCGCCACGACTCTCCAATCTCTGCGTAAAGCCTGTCGAATTGTGTTTGTTGGCGGCGAATCAATGGGTGGCTTGCTTGCCTTGTTACTAGCCTATCAATTCCCAAATATTCAGGGGATTTTGCTTTATGCACCAGCATATCGCGTTCCAGGCCTTTGGCGCGCACGCTGGTTATCATTGTTTGTGCAGATTTTTCCCAAAACGTACACCAAGGATCAAAATGAAGAACCCTATCCTTGGCAAGGATATGGAGTAGTCCCCTTGCGAGCAGCAAGCCAGTTACTGAAATTGCAACAATTAGCCCGCAAACATGCACCTGCTATCACTCAACCTGTTCTCATTTTTCAAGGGCGACAGGATAAAACCATAGATCCGATGGGCGCCGAACACCTCTTTCATGCCCTGGGTTCTGCCCAAAAACACCTAGTGTGGTTAGAAAACTCACGGCATTGTGTCATGATTGACCACGACTTTGAACAGGTGGCTAATCTGTCTCTGGAATTTATTCACCACCACAGCGCCTAAATCAATTTTTTACGCATCTGAGCGCTCAAAAAGTCTAACGCCCATACGACAATGATGATCGCAAGTAAGGCGGTACCCGCCTTGCTATATTCAAAGGCATTGATACGCTTTGAAAGATAATCGCCAATACCACCGCCGCCCACAAATCCGATAATAGTAGAAATACGCACATTGATATCCCAGTGATAAATTGTGAATGAAAGAAAATCAGGCAAGATTTGCGGGACGACACCATACCAAATCACCTGAGCCTTATTTGCACCTGTTGCCGTAATAGCCTCAATTGGTCCAGGGTCAATGCTTTCAATAGATTCTGAAAACATCTTGCCCAACGATGCCGTGGTCACGATGATAAGGGCTAAAATACCAGCAAAGGGGCTTCCAAATCCTACAATGAGCGCGAAAATGGTCGCCATAACCAACGGCTCATAGGATCGGATAAGATTAAGCAAGGTACGCACCAAATAATAAATCAGACTGCCGACTCGTCCACGGCGTGTTATATTTGAAGCAGCCAGAAAACTAAGTGGAATGGCCAGAACGGTTCCCAAGGTTGTCGCCAACAGAGCCATGAAAATAGTGACAAACATGGCATCTATAACATCCTTAAGTGCTTGGGAAGGCACAAGACGCCCACCCGGCAATACCACCTCAGCCTCAAGCGCAGCGGGTTTACCTTCTTTTGTCGCCACGATCGGGCGCACCTGAACTTTGATCTCAAAATTCCCTTCTGTATCTGTGGTCAAACGTTGAATTCCCAGGGTATTTCCATCAGGCAAGCGCCACCGCAGGGTAACTTGGACTTCTTTGCCCAGTTCTCTTCCACGCACTACCACGGTTTCTCGTTCTTCCGCACACCGTGGTTCCACCTCTAATCGCGGACCCGAAGATACGAATTCTCCTTCCGGTGCGCTTCCACAAGGTACTGGCAAGGCAATACCAAATGTTGTCACTTCCGATTCTCGGGTAAATAGGTCGGGCCTGAGCAGTTGACCTAAAACTTGTCTGGCTTTGGGTGCTGCCATTACCAACTTGACAAAATCAGGTTGAGTCACCTCAACACTAGCATAAAGCGCAAGGGCAATCATTATGGCTACGAATCCTTGAATAAATAGACGGATTAATGGTGACCGGTTTCTAGTATTATTCATCTTAGACTAACCGCTCGCGAAGTTTGGCGCTAAAGAAATCCAAGACCATCACCACCGCAGCGATGGCAATAAAGGACGCACTCACTGCTCTAAAATCTCCAATGAGGATCCATTGGTAAAGGAAAAATCCAATGCCACCTCCCCCAACAAAACCTATAATCGTTGAAGACCGGACATTGATATCCCAGCGATAAATTGTAAGTGCCGTAAAGGGAGGGATTATCTGGGGAATAACAGCATAACGAATGACCTGTAAGGGATTTGCCCCAGTGGCACGAATCGCTTCTATGGGGCCCGGATCTATTGCCTCGATCACCTCCGAATATAATTTTCCCAGCGCGGCAGTGGTATGAAGCGCCAAGGCAAGCATCCCCGGGAATGGCCCTAACCCAACGATAATCACAAAGATAATGGCTAAGATCAGCGATTCTATTGAGCGAACAACATTTAAGACAGTGCGTACAATAACATAAATTCCCATCAAAACAGGATGTCCGCTCATTAAATTACGCGCAGCAAGAAACCCAAAGGGAATTGCCAGAATTGCCCCTAAGACGGTTGAAAGCAACGCTAAGGCCAGAGTCTCATATATGCCTCGAATGACATACTGACCATTCGTCGAAAGCGTCATTCCCCCTATCGGCCGGGTTTGAGTGAGATAAACCCGGTGAGGTAAAGGCAAAGTTGGATCGGGAGCAGCAGCCAGCGCACTTCCGGGCACCTGAATAACCGCACTGAGATGACCAGTTTCATCACTCTGTAAAACCAGCATCTGGTTGTTGCCTGGTCCGAGCAATTTCACATCACCGATTGGGGTCATCCAGGTGATTTCAGTGGGAGCATTTGGCCACAATCCTTCTGCAGTTACAATCAAAGTCTCATTCAAATTTCCGCAATCGGGTTGGACTCGAACGGTAATATCTCCCACCGTCTTTTCAGCTTTCGGTGGATTGGGCGAACATGGCACCTGCACTTCAACCCATCCTTCGTGCTTTTCCTTGCGCTCGGTTAAAAAGTCCGGCTGGAGCATGGGCCGGATAATGGACTGAGCCCGTTCAGCATTAGCCAATAATGCCAAAGGATTGACCTGGGTAACTTGCCAACCTATACCGTAAGCCATTGCCAACCAAAACAAAACCACCAGGGAAACTGGCGCCCCACGGGGCAATGTTACGGCGTCCCAGATGTTCCATCCCCATAAAAGTACGATCAGGATAAACCACTCGTTTTTCCCATACCAAAGAACAGTCACCAGCGCAGTCGCAATGGCCAAGAAAATACTTAATCCTCGCTTCCAATCTTTTTGCAGGGCTTGCCCTAAACCCGGAAGCAATAAGGACAGCAGTGCTGCTACGACTTTATTTAACCGTCGTTCTACCTTGTCCATAGAGCCCTTCAAGATTATGGTTACAAACTGGCAGCCCGAACTTCCTGGGCTTCTTCACCGTAAATCTCTTTAAAGCGAGCCCGGTCAATCTCACTAGGCAGTCCATCGAATACCTTTACCCCATCTTTTAACCCTATAACGCGGGTTGCATACCGATGGACCAGATCTAAAAAATGCAGGCTACAGATGACAGTAACCCCCTCTTTATTTAACTGCTCTAGATATTGCAAAATGCTATGGGCTAAGACAGGATCCAAACTGGCAACCGGCTCGTCGGCGAGCAATAGTCGCGGATCCTGCATCAGCGCTCGAGCGATTCCTACCCGTTGTTGCTGTCCACCAGATAAAGTATCAGCCCTTTGGTGAGCCTTATCCGCAATTCCAACGCGTTCCAAGGCCTGAAGGGCCTTCTGGCGATCTTCAAATGGCCATATCCCCAAGAGGGATAACCACGGATTGGCATACCCCAAACGTCCACTTAACACATTTGTCAGCACACTGGAGCGTTTAACCAGGTTGAACTGCTGAAAGATCATTCCAATTTGGCGTCGGATTCGACGCATTTCACTGGGTGAGGCGCTGGTAATATCAACCCCGTCCCAATATATTTTTCCAGAAGTAGGTTCGATTAACCGGTTAATGCAGCGAAGAAGAGTGGATTTACCTGAGCCCGATAACCCGATGACTACCAAGAATTCACCATCGGGCACCTCGAAACTTACATCCCGTAACGCCACAGTGCCGTTAGGATAAACCTTAGTCAAGTGCTCAACACGCAACACGGATTTACCTCTCAGACAAAAATCACATTGGGGGTGAGAGATCATCTTCTCCCACCCCCAAACCAAGTCTTCACTGACTTATTTTACCAGGCTGGTGATATCCACTCCAGAGGCCTCAAGGTACACACGGAATTCATCATAGAAGGTGTCGTCCACAACCTTAAGCCCCTCGATTTGGTATACCGCCTTCAAAGCAGCTTTGCCTTCCTCAGTTTCAGCAATTTTCAAGAATGCCTCGTTCAATTTGGTGCGCATTTCCTCCGGGACAGTAGCAGCGTAAGACACATTATCATTTGGGATGATCGGGTCTGTGCGCCAAATAACCACAATTTTATCCATTACATCAGGGATATCCTTCTGCAAGGCAGAGGAAGTACGAGCGTCAATGAAGGTTGCACCAAAATCGCAGATACCCTTGGCATAGAGCGCGCGCACAACCGTTGGATGGCCCTGAACAAAGGCCGCCGCCTGGGTCTTAATCCCATATTTGTTCAGATAACCAACCGGGATTACATACCCTGAGGATGAAAGTGGATCAGTCCAGCAGGGTTTCTTGCCTTCGAATTGAGCCAATGCTGTCGCCGCATCAGCCGTATTTTGGTTGGTTTGAGGATCGAAGTACGGGGTAAATCCACTATCTACGTGAGCAATGAATTGAGAGCCGTAGTGGTCAGCACCAAAGCGGAGAGTGATCAATCCCACATCTGCATAACCCTTCTGGTGTGCAACGACGTATGCAAATGGGGGCAGCCAACCAATGTGCGCGTTACCTGCGCCCATGGCTTCCACCAGTGCACCATAGGAATTCGGAACCGTGGTCTTAATGGTATAGCCGGTCAAATCCGATAGTTGTTTAGCAATGGCTTCACCACTGGCGATCAACTCTTGGGCTGTTGCTGAAGGGGCCAAAGCCATAATAAGTGGATTTTCGGGGCTTCCTAACGGTACCGCCGTAGGTTCGGGGGTGAGAGTGGGTTGGGGTGGCGTCGTGGGCTGTTCAACCTGTGCCGGTGGCTGCGTTGGTTCTGGTGTTGGAGTAGCTGCTGGTTGGCAGGCTGCTAATACCATTGCCAGGGCCACCATTGCCACTAAGGCAATATACGATACATGGGTTCTCTTCATAAAAACCTCCTTTTGGGGAATACAGGGGTTTAAAAGAAAGCGGGCAGTTTGCTCGGAACGTGGACTTTCAACATGGAACAGCATCAAAAGCACCTTATCCCAAAACTGCCCAATCTAGAAACAGTTTACCATAATACCCTCAATCAGTAATGGCGTTTTGGTTATGAGTTGGTTAACATTTTTAGGGTGATATTTGGCACAAAAACCAGAGACCTGTTTATAACAGGTCTCTGGTTTATTCGAGCATGAAATATCATTCTCTACTCCATTGGCGTTAATTGAAGGTAATCCTCAAGCGAGCCTCCATCTAAGCAGCACTGAATAATTTGGCGCCCCAGGGGATCCAGATCGGGTCGCAAGAAATCCTGCAAACAACGGTGGAAGAAATCCGCAAGCATCTTTGCACCTTGATCATACCCTTCAGGACCAACTTCGGGTTGTGTATCTACCTGCAAAAACCAGCGTGGTATCTGCTGACCTTCAACGTGGAGGGTATGCATTGCATAGCCTAAAAGGGGACAGCGTGCTGGGCGAATCTGGTCGCTGCGAAAACGGGCGCTCCCACGACGTGCCAAATACTCACGCGCAATCCATTGGGGCATAAACCCAACCCGCCAAGCCCCGATATGTTGATTGGGAATAAGTACATGGCGTGTACGCGGGTACTTGAGAATTTGCTCCAGAAGCAAATTTGCTTGCGCCACCTTCCGTCCTGGCGCAAAGGGCCAATATGAACCTACTCCCTCACTACTCATCCCTTGGGTATCCACGATACTGGGATTCTCATGACCACGTGGTGCTACCAAGCGCCATAACCACGCTAAGGCTGGTGGAAGTAAATGGAACAGACCAATAATTCCATAACTTGGACGCTCGCGCGTGCAAGGTGGTGTGCGCACTCCAAATGAACGCACATCAACCGCAACGACGTCATTGACCACATTAGGAATGATCTCACGTGGAACCACTACACGCGGGTTAGGGCATGGTTTTCCGGGGGCATCCTGAATATGTTCCCAAATTAATGCACGACTACCAGGAACTGCATCAATGTTCAAGAAGAGGAGCGGTTTGCTTGGCTGCGCCGTTAAGCGTTCGAGATAAGGATCCACACCATAACGATCAATATGATTGACGCGTACAAACCAAGCACGCTCCGCATCGACCAAACGCAATTTCCCGTTCGGCTGCTGAATTGAAGGATGACAAAGTGCCATGTCATCATTGACAGGATGGAGTTCACAGGTGCGGGGGATCTGTAAATAGCGCCGCTCCCCCGTGACCAAATTTTCGCCCAACAACAGACGGCCGTCCGGCTCGCGATGGACTTGTTCAAGCATTTCGCTCTTGCCACCTCCACTGGCCCCTTCATGCATAATCGTGAGAACATTATCATAGGGAGTAACCACTTGCACGGTGGAACAGTGAGGTGCAACCCAACCCTCACGTTCACCGGTTTCAATCAAGACTCCATAAATGCCCTTCTTCGCGCTCGGCCCCGGATAAAGGTTGAACGAGAAGATCTCATAAACCTTATCTCCACGATAGTGCACTACAACCTGCTTCCCCCCAAAGTAGATATGACGAAACGTTGGAACACCCAAAACCACAACCCGAGGCTTAAACCCATCCGGTAATTGTTCAGGAGGGATAATCCCTTGCAACATCGCCAGCGCCAAGGCAAAAAAACCCGCGTTTGCCGGAACGATAGCAAGGGCATCCGGCCCCATACCTGGGTACCCAGCAATAAAACCAAACACGGCCAATTCCTGAGTTTTTAGCCAGGCCAATGCCTCCTGTCGAATAGGGGCAAAGTCACGCCCGAAACGTTCTCGAAAACGGGGTTGATCTGTTGGGCGATCATCACCCACGACTAATGAATCAGGGTCCCGGCGACGCATGTAGGGCTCAGTGTAATTTACCACCACCCCATTGCGCACTCGGGCTACTGTAGCTTCAATGACGCGCCCCTTACTGGGTACATCATAAACCACTTCGTAATAGTTGCTTTCTGGACCACCGCAGGCCAGGTCAATTAACATTTCCACAGAGGTGGCCACGATAACCTTTGGCGCCGCAGCTAATACTTCAGCCACTTCTGTGGGTGGATTAAACACGTGCCAGGTAACCCCTTCCGCAGCCAACTCGCTTTCCCTTTTATTCCATAATTGACCGCTCCTCATGCTTGCCTCCTCATGGTAATAACCCTTTTCGTACAATCAACTCAGCATTATAAATCGAGGCCCCCGCTGCGCCTCGGATTGTATTATGGGATAAAACCACCATTTTCAAATCCAGCACCTCATCGGCACGCACTCGCCCTACTATGGTGCTCATACCTCGTCCTGTCATTCGATCCAAACGAGGTTGTGGACGGTCATTTTCACGCCGTACCATGATTGGAGGCCTGGGAGAAGAAGGTAAATTAGCCAGCCACTCAGGCAAAGCAAACGCCTCCAGAACCTGAATGGCTTCTTCAGGCGAAGGTCGTGTCTCACACTCTATGTTCAGACATACCATATGTCCATCCAATACCGCTACGCGATTAGTCTGTGCCGAAATAGTAAGAGGATGAAATTCAATATGCCCATTCTTTAGAGCGCCTAACATCTTGCGTGGTTCTAAGGATACCTTCTCCTCCTCGCCACGTATGAAAGGGATCACGTTATCTACGATATCCAAGGAAGCCACACCCGGATAACCCGCGCCGGAGAGCGCCTGTAAGGAAACCGCTATCGCACACTTGACCCCAAAGACTTGATCCAGAGCCTTTAAAACAACGGTCATCCCAGTGCTGGTACAGTTCGGATTGGTCACGATTGCCCCTCGCCAACCTCGATGTTGCCTTTGCTGGTGAATCAGTTCCACATGTTCGGCGTTAACCTCAGGTAAAAGTAACGGTACATCTTCATCCATACGATGGGCAGAGGCATTTGAACACACCACACATCCTTTTTCCGCTAGTGCGGGTTCCAGATCCTGTGCCACTTCCGCCGGTAGGGCCGAAAAAACAATTGGCTCATTAACAACCTCCAAAATTGTAGGCTGTAAGATCATTTCTCTTGCCCATTCGGGCATCGGACTATCTAAAAGCCAGCGGCAACCCTCCACATAAGTTTTACCAACTGAACGATCCGAAGCGCACAATGTCGTAACTTTGAACCAAGGATGATGATCAAGCAGCTGAACAAATCGCTGCCCAACAGCCCCCGTTGCACCCAGAATGGCCACTGGAATCGGTTCCATAACTCCACTCCTTAGATCTTTATTAATTCATGCAAGGCGAGCAGCCCTAACTTTAAGTCCTCAGCCTTCACCACCAGACTTATGGAAACCTCAGAGGAGCCTTGAGCAATGGCAATTACATTGATTCCCTTTGCTCCTAATGCGCCAAATACACGCCCTGCTACCCCGGGCGTATGTTGCATACCGCTTCCAACAACGGTAAGAATAACCACTTCATCCGATGCCCAAACGCGATCAATATCTCGGCGTCTGATCTCTTGGGCAAATTCCTGTTCCAACGCCGCCACAATTTTATCGGCCATATCAGCAGGCACGGCAAAGCAGATAGACTGTTCCGAAGATGCCTGACTGATTAAGGGAACACTAGTGCCTGTGCGTGCGACAGCGGTAAATGTGCGGGCCGCTACACCCGGAACTCCTAGCATACCGCGTCCTTCCACGGTGACCAGGCGCTGATGACGGACCGCAGTGACTGCTTTGATGACTCCATCGAGTATCGTCGATTCATCTCCCACAATCTCGCTTCCGGGATGGGAAGGATTAAACGTATTCAAGACACGCAATCGAATTCCTGCCTCGATAATTGGGCGAATCGTTTTGGGATGCAAGACCTTCGCTCCAAAATAAGCTAACTCGGCCACCTCCCGATAAGTGAGGCGGGGAATGGTTTGTGCCTCAGGGATTAATCGTGGGTCGGCTGTCATCACCCCATTAACGTCCGTCCAAATCCAGACCTCATCTGCCTGTAATGCAGCAGCCAGTATCGCTGCCGAATAATCACTCCCGCCTCGTCCCAGGGTCGTAGGAATTCCTTCCGGAGTCGCACCAATATATCCAGTGACTACCGGCACAATCCCATTCATTAAGCGAGGGCGCAAAAAATCATCCACCTTAGCTTGCGTGGCGGCCATGTCAGGATGGGCAGATTGGAACTGATCATCAGTTACGATGATATCCGTTGCATCAATGGCTTCCGCCTGAATTCCGCTCGCCTTGAGAGCTGCAGCGAGAATACGAACACTCATCCGTTCCCCCATTCCAGCAACAGCATCTAAGGCACGGGGCGAAGCCTCTCCCAATACAGCAATAGCCTGCCATAAAGAGGCCAACCGCTGTAAAAGCTGATCAATCTCTCTCATAACTGCCTGTTGCATTTTCTGATCCGACACAAAAGCGATCAGTAATTGCTGGTGGCGCTCACGTAAATACTGCAAGGTGGTCTCAACTTCACGATCATCACCATGAGCCACTTTATAGGCTTGAGAAAGAAGCGTTTCAGTGACCCCGCTAAGGGCCGAAGCGACCACCACCAATGCAGACCAGGCAGCCCGAGCTTCACGGACAATATCAAGAACATACTGAACTGCAGCTGCATCACCGACCGAGGTGCCCCCGAATTTCATCACTAATAAACCGTGGGAATGTGGATGCATTGACATTGCCGCTCCTTTACCTTTGGCGCCGAAAGGGGTATTAAGGGATTTTTAAATTGTGGGCAATTATACGCATTTCTTCTCTTTTTGGGTATAGGATAACGTAAAATCTCAATTCGATAACAAGTGGGCATTTTTACGGGCCACAATTTTTCAACAGAGTTGCTTGACAATTTATTGGCTCGAGACTATATTTGGCTTGTGTTTTCGAGAAGCCGAAAATGAACGAGATTGCCGCTTTAGATTCCGATTACCACAGTAATATCCCGCCCTGGGCCGAATGAGCGGTTGAAGTTCGGGTTAACCTAATTGATGGCTACCTCATGCCCCGCACTTCAACCCTGGCGGGGCATTTTGTTGGAGGTGGCATGGTTACCCTTCGCGATTTACTTCTACCCAAACCTCGCGAGGAACGCCTTTTTACTCCGGGGGATTTTATTGTCTTCATTCTCATTGCGGTATTGCTTTATGCTGGCGTGACCTTAGCGGTTAAGGCTCCACCAAGCGTAAAAGGCCCCGCGATCTCCCTTGCACCATCGGCTTTGCCCTGGTACGCTATACTTTCAGTTGGACGAATGGCAGCTGCTTATGCTCTTTCGTTAATCTTTACTCTTCTCTATGGGCGGGCTGCCGCTTATAGCCCACGGGCAGAACAATTATTGATGCCACTTTTGGATGTCCTTCAGAGCGTTCCTATTCTTTCATTTCTTCCTGTGGTTCTGCTTAGTTTAAGTGCCATTCTACCCGAAACCACTGCCGCCGAACTCGCGTCAATCGTTTTGATATTCACAAGTCAAGCCTGGAACATGACGTTTGGTTGGTATCAGGCCCTTAAGACCATTCCCAAGGAGTTAAATGAAGCCAGTAGAATTTTCCGCCTAAACACCTGGCTGCGCTTTCGTCTCCTGGAATTACCATTTGGTATGATCCCACTAATCTGGAATAGTATGATGAGTTGGGCTGGGGGGTGGTTTTTCTTAATGGCCGCAGAGATTTTCACCGTGGGTGATCGCGACTTTCGCCTTCCCGGTTTGGGTGCCTATCTCCAGGAAGCAGCCAACCAGGGTAACTACCAGGCTATTTTTTGGGGATTACTGACCCTTATATTAACCATCGTGGCCCTGGATCAACTCATCTGGCGCCCGTTACTTGCCTGGTCGGATCGGTTCAAATTGGAAATGGTCGAAAGTGATAACCCACCCACATCATGGTTTTATGATCTACTCAACACTGCCCGTTTCGTTGCCTGGTTGCGTGACCGAATAATTGCACCACTTAGTTCCCACCTCGACCATTGGGCAGTCAAACGCTTCCCCTTTCAGGAGCACGAACCAGGCCCCTCGCGCCTAACCTGGCGTGAGACTCTCGTGGGAATTGTGGTGGCAGGAGCACTGCTTTATGGCATTGGTCGTGCTATGCAAATGTTATTATCTCTTCCGGTGCATCAATGGTTAAGTATTGGGTTAAGCGTTAGCGCAACCCTTATTCGCGTCCTTGTCTCACTTCTCGTTGCCCTCGCCTGGACCATTCCGGTCGGGGTTGCTATCGGGACACAGCCTCGCTTGGCAGCAGTGTTGCAGCCTATCGTTCAAATTGCTGCCTCGGTGCCTGCCACCGCTATCTTTCCTGTTATTTTGCTTTTCTTCTTATCCCTCCCTGGTGGACTCAATTTAGCCGCCGTTCTCCTGATGCTTATGGGCACCCAATGGTATTTGCTCTTCAATGTTATTGCCGGTGCTACTGCCATTCCTCAAGACTTGAAATACACATCGGCCTTATTGCGCCTAACCTCATGGCAACGCTGGCGAACATTAATCTTACCCGCACTGTTTCCTTACCTTATCACCGGTGCCATTACTGCGAGTGGCGGCGCCTGGAATGCCAGTATCGTGGCTGAGTACGTCACATTTGGGGGAAGCACCCATTCCGTTCTTGGAATTGGATCCCTCATAGCCCATGCCACAGCAAAAGGTGATTATGCATTATTGCTGGCGGCCACCCTAAGCATGGTGGCTACTGTTGTGTTGATCAACCGCCTGTGGTGGCGACGATTATATATGATCGCCGAAGAAAAGTATCGCATGGAGTGAAATGATGACCGACCAAAAACCCCTGCTCCAATTGATTCATGTCCAACAACTCTACACAAGCGGCCAACGTCGCTTTGTAGCGGTTCAGGATGTTAATCTGGCCATCCATGAAGGCGAATTTGTTGCTCTTTTAGGCCCGTCCGGATGCGGTAAAAGCACCTTGCTTCGTATTATTACGGGTCTTCAAAAGCCCTCTGAGGGGCAAGTGCTCTATCGTGGAACACCTTTACACGGGGTTAATCCTTACGCCACCATTGTGTTTCAAACCTTTGCTCTCTTTCCTTGGCTAACGGTTAAGGAGAATGTTGAACTAGCCCTGATAGCCCGTGGTGTACCCGCAGAAACACGCGTCTCGCGCACTCTTGACCTGATTGACCGCGTAGGTCTGGATGGGTTTGAGACCGCATATCCCCGAGAATTATCCGGTGGAATGCGCCAAAAAGTCGGTTTTGCCCGTGCTATGGCGGTAGAACCAGAACTTCTCTGTCTGGATGAACCCTTTTCTGCCCTCGATGTCTTGAGTGCCGAAAGTCTGCGCGGTGAACTATTAGAACTTTGGCTCAGCGGTAAAATCCCAACGCGCGCTATCCTTATGGTCACGCACAATATTGAGGAAGCCATTCTAATGGCAGATCGTTTGATTATTATGGATAAGGACCCCGGACGCATTGTAGCCGAAATGCCGATCACCTTGACACATCCTCGTCAGCGCAAATCCATTGAATTCCAAGATTTGGTAGATCAGGTTTACGCTCTGCTCGCAGGTCAGACTCAACCCGAACCCATTGAGTTGGGTTCTGCACCCGGTGAGCCAGGTAAGACTCGCGCCTTACCAAGAATTACAATTAATGACCTGGCCGGATTCGTTGAATATCTAAATGAGCAACCCGGACGCCGTGCGGATATTTTTCAACTTCCTGAAGACTTGGGGATTGATTCAGACCATGTCTTGCGCTTAACCGAAACAACTGAGTTGTTAGGATTTGCAACTATTGAGAAAGGGGATATCCAACTCACACCTCTTGGGGAAACTTTCGCCGAAGCCAGTATCTTGGCGCGCAAAGAGATTTTCGCTACGCGGATACGCCGCCTGCCGTTAGTGCGGTGGCTACTCAATCTTCTGCGCCGCGCCGAAGAAAATCGGTTAGATTGGGATTTCGTGCTCGCCGCGCTCGAATTAGAGTTTCCACCAGATGAAGCCGAGCAGCAATTGGATATCCTAATTGATTGGGGACGTTATGCCGAGATCCTATCCTATGACGATGATCAGGGTGTGATCATCCTCGAACCTGTAGCTAATTCTGAGCGAGCTATGTAATACGTTTTAGTTACTTGAGGTGGATGTGCTTGTTGTTTGCTCTCCAATAAGCATGGCAATTAGATGCAACCCTTGATCCACAAACGCCTCTGCCGGAGGAATAGGTCTCATACGATTGCGTTGATAAGCTAATCCGTAAATAGCCCAACTGACTGCCGTTGCAACCTGCTCCGGACTGACCATCGATCTCAATGGCCAGGTGCCTTCGTCTAACCAATGCAATACAAGATTGAATATTTGAGTTCGAATCTGTTCCTCGATTAGAGCGTTGAATTGTTGATCGGCATTAAAACAATGCCGATTATGATTCTCTACAAACTCACACACGGTAAGCATTAATTGGCGCAAATTCTCAGTACTATAATGGCAAGCGTTCAACACTCGTCGTTCCAATTCCTCCTTGAAAGCCTCACGGACAGCAAAATTGAGCAAGTCATATTTATTTGTGAAGTGCGCATAAAACGTAGCGCGGTTAATACCGGCGCGTTTTGTGATGTCCTGAACGGTGGTGGCATGAAACCCCTTTTCTGACAACAACTCCATAAATGCCTGGCGGATCCAGTTGCGCGTTCGCTTAACACGTGGGTCTACTTTTTTAGTAGATTCTGATTCTGAGGGTAACGACATTTTTTATCTCCTGTTGATTTCTCAACACTTTGCCAATTTTGAGGGTTGACTAAGTTAAACAACATTTGTTTAATAAGCAACGGTTATTGCTTAGACCATATTATAACCACTTCCCGTGGATAGCGTCTATCAAAGGATAGCGTCTATCAAAATTTTGAGATTTTCAAGGAGGTAGAGCGATGGAAGCAATCTTTCTCATTGGTCGTCTAATCGTTGGCGTGTACTATTTGTTCAATGCTGCCAATCATTTTTTCCAAATGAAAACGCTTAGCGGCTATGCGCAATCCAAGGGGGTTCCCGCGCCTCAAGTTGCCGTATTAGGCTCAGGAGTCCTTTTGCTGATAGGTGGATTAAGCATTCTCACAGGTTTCCAACCCACTTTTGGGGTTTTAGCTCTGGTTGCATTTTTCCTGCCCGTCACATTTATCATGCACGCTTTCTGGAAAATTCAGGATCCCATGATGCGCACCATGGAAATGGTTAATTTTATGAAAAATCTTGCCCTCATGGGTTCGGCACTGATGTTTCTGGCCATCCCCCAACCTTGGCCATTTCGCCTTTTTTAGTTCTGCACGGCAAAAGAGTTTTCTATTGCCACCCTTATTCCTGGGGTGGCATTTATTTTCTCTCTGAATAGCAACCTGAGAGAGTACTGGGGGGATATAATGACCAAGATCTATTTAGTCAGAGTTATTAACGCGACGCCCTTACTGACTAATAAATCCAGCCCCAACCAACGTAAATTATCTCATACTTCCATCGTGGTTGGAATTTATCAACCGCCACCGCACCTAAGCCGCCTTACCGACGCTTCAGGAAAATGATCAACGCAGCAGGGGGGCGAAAACATCACCATGTACATAGTAAAAAACGATCTCATTAATAAGCGGTCAAGATGCGGTTATGCTCATCCCCCAAGCGCTGCTCAATGAGGTGACACATACCATTTTGATCACAGTTGTCACGTCAATGACGCACACACTCAATAAACCGAGTAGACATAAAAATTCCCCCCAATTTCAGTTGGCACACGTATCTGGGGGTGCCTCAACCTGCTCTGGTGTGATCGCTTGCAAGGCACTATAGGCATTGAGGCGCCCCAATAACCGCCAGCGGTTGGCAACAAACGGCAAATATAACCGCCACTGGCTATCATTAGGCGTCATGGTCACCTCATTTAGGGTTACATTACCAAAGAGGGTAACCGGATCCGTAGTATACCGCAACGCCCACCACACCTCGGTGTTTTTCCAACCGGGATACCGACTCCAAATCAACCCAGCCACGCCTGCCACATGGGGTGCCGCCATAGATGTACCAGTCAAACGCATGTATCCACCCTCTAAACCCGTGCTGAGGATGTTAGACCCAGGCGCCAACAAGTCCAATGTCTCGTCACGTTGCGAGAAATCTGTTTCCATATCATATTGGTTAACCGCGCCCACGGATAGCACGCGCGGTGAACGAGCCGGATAAGCCATTGAGGTCTTGGAGCCACCGTTTCCACTCGCAGCAATAATCAATACTCCTCGTTCAAAAGCCGCATTGATCGCGTTCGCCAACGTTTGAGAACAATTCTTTCCGCCCAGGCTCAAGTTAATCACCCGTGCCCCTTGTTCAACAGCGTAGTCAATCCCCCTTACCAATATGTCATCTGTTCCCCCACCCCCATTATCAAGAACTTTGATTGGCAAAATCCTACACTCAGGACATATCCCGGCAATACCTTCGCTATTATTCGTAGCCGCTGCCGCAATCCCTGCCACATGCGTACCGTGACCGTAATCATCCATGGCATCATCATCGCCGTTAACAAAATCTTTGTCAATTTCCGTTAAGACTTTCGCCCTTAAGTCAGGATGGTTATAATCCACCCCAGTATCTAAAACGGCAAGAATCAGGTTGGGACTTCCGCGAGAGAGTTCCCACGCCTTGGGAGCCTCAATTTTAGGTAGCGCCCACTGATATGACCAATACGGATCATTAGGATAGTAATCTAGAGCTTGATAAACATGATTTGGTTCTGCATACTCAACAAAATCCTGGGCCCGGAAAATGCGCAGCACCTCTTCTAAATCAATTCCCAGGTCCAACTTAATCACAAATACTCGTTCCAGTCCTCCAAACTCTCGTCTCTTAGCGCCATTTCCAGATTCTGGCCTAAGCAAGGGTTGCATACTGCGCACTTGCAGATTCTGGTTTACCCTATCTAATCCACTTATCCCGGTTGCAGATGCTGAAAGCTCATTAACGCGTAGGTAGGGCATATAACCGGGTTTAATAGCCACTAACACTTCATCGGGCACAACATCCCGGTTTACCCCAATCCCGCCTGTTGTCACTTGACTGGCATGAACTAAGGCAGGATATGGGATCAGGGCAAGCAGTAATGTGATAACGACCGTAATTAAAGAACGGCGAAACATAAACCTGTTTTACCCCTTTTACAAATAAAATCATCGGTGAATTTCAAGGGTGCAAGAATCGGGCCGTGGTTTATTCAAATCCCAATTCACGCCGTACCATTTGCGCCCCAGCAACCATAGCCCTTAACTTAGCTCTGGCTGCCCAGCGCGCTGTCTGGCTAAAACCGCAATCTGGAACAATTATCAAGTAATCCGGAGAAACGTAAGGTAAGAATAACCGAATGCGCTCAGCAACATCCTCAGGGGTCTCAACATAATAGTTTTTCACATCTACCACTCCCGCCGCCAGGAACTTCCCTGCCGCTGCCACCTCACGTGCAATCTGCACCTCTGCCATTTCACGATTGGCAAACTCTAAGGCTAATTCATCCACATTGGCGTCTAAGATGGCTGGAAACAAAGGATGGTATCGTCTCTGTGCCACCGGGCGCCCCATAAAATTACCAAAACACAAATGTATTCCCTTGCGAACGCTAATCCCTTCTAGCGCACGCGACAACAAATCTAAAAACGTGCGTGGGTCACTAACATGAACCGCCATGCTGGGTTCATCTATCTGAATGAATTTTGCACCTGCTCGCACCACCGCACGTAGTTCGGCGTTGATGATCTCTGCCAAAGCATATGCAATTTCAATTCGATCCCGATATATTGCGCCTGGAAGTATCCGACCTGCAAGTGTAAACGGACCGGGGCAGGTCACCTTGATGGGTTTCTGCGTGCGCTCACGTGCATAGCCAAATTCTGCAACCAATCCCAACCCATTAGGAGCAGTAATGGGCCCCACAGCCTCGTACCGTTCACGTTGATCATGTCCAGGAACGCCCAAACGTCGCTCCGGTGGTAGTTCGCGTAAACCCTGCAATCGCCCATAAAACCCGGCGGTGAAAAATCCCAATCGCCGCATTTCACCATCGCTGACAATATCTATGCCTGCCTCTTCCTGCTCGTGTAACGCCCAATCCACCGCATCATTGAGCGTTTCTTCAACGTCTTTCGCGCCAAACTCACCACGGCGGATAGCCTCCACAGCCCATACGTACCAAGAAGGCCACGCATAGCTACCAATCACGCTAGTTGTTAATGGCTTCGAGATAAGCACTTAATCATCTCCTACTTTACGGATTCCATACCAGCACTTGATTTTTACCCGCTTGTTTCGCTTTGTTCAAAGCCAGGTCAGCAAATTGTACCAATTGCTCCACTGACTTAAATGACCAATTCAGTACAGCAACACCTTGGCTAACTGAAATGGGGATCTCCTTGCCGCTAACGGCTAAGGGATTATGAACAATGGCTTCTCCCAATCGTCCTGCAATTTGTACAGCCTGTTCTTGGTTGGCTTCAGGAAGTAAGGCAATAAATTCATCACCACCAAAACGTCCAATGACATCCATTTGCCGCAACAATTTCAGGCACGTTTGAGCCACCCTTTGGAGCACCATATCACCAACCAAATGGCCATAAGTATCATTAATGGGCTTTAAATTATCAACGTCCATTAGAATAATAGCCATCGGCCGCTGATAACGACGGCTGCGTTCAAACTCCAACTGAGCAATTTCAAAAAAGTGACGGCGGGTGAAGAGTCCGGTTAATGTGTCTCGGGTCGCCAAGCGCTGGGCTTGCTCAAAGCGACGAATATTCTGGATTGCAATCCCAACCTGCCGTCCCACCATTTCGGCCAGAATACGATCCCGCTCCGAAAAATCACGCAGCGGAGAAAGTTTAAACAGGTTCAGAACCCCAAGTACCTCATCACCAGCAATAAGGGGAACCCCTAAATAACCATGAGTGCCCATATGTACCCATTCATCCAAGGCTTGTGGATGTTCAGCGTACTCCCGAAGTACTAGTGGCGTCTTGTTTATCAGCACCTCCCATGCTACACCCTGACCCTTGGTAAGTCGGGCTTGAAAAATAGGCCGCGGTAGGTTATACGTGCTGGCGATGAGAACAACCTCATCTTCGGGGTTATACAAGCCCACAGTTCCCATATCCGCTGACACCAATTGTGTGGTCAGCCTTAACACCGATTGCAACATACTCCCCAAATCTGAGGTACTGTTGATCTCACGAGAGATCTCATTTAGTCGCTGTTCACTGACGAGCGCGTGAGCGACTTCGTCAAAAAGTCGGGCATTTTGAAACACCCGGCCAATGGCGCGCGCATAGGCAAGGGCTATATCAAGAGATTCCTCCTCAAAACCGTGAGGCTCATTCCATCCCAATGATAAGAAACCAACCACTTGTTCCCCAAAACAGATAGGAATCCCCATCCAAGAGCGAATTCGAGTGCCTTGTTCAATGGAAACCCACGTGGGTTCATTCAACGTATCCCGAATTAGAACAGGCTTTCCTTCACTAAGAAGTGGGGTTAAGAAAGGAACTCGATCTCCAGTTATAGGGGGAATTGGTGGTTTCCGTTGAAGCTTGGTGGCCGCGCGTGCCAGGTCTAGAACGCGTAAAACGACCAGATTATCCCTCTCCAACCATACAATACTCCCCCAATCAAACTGAATAATCTTGTATAAAAGGCTTAATGCCCGATCCAGCACTACTTCCCAATCCATGATTGAACTTAGAGTCAGCGTTGCCTCAAAAAGAAACATTGCCTTTTCATGAGCCTCTGCCTGATGCTTGAATATGTTTGAAAGAGCGTTGCGGGCATCTTGATTCAGTAAAATCGCTCCCAATTGCCCGGCAATCGCACGAGCATAATAAATCTCTTCTTCCGACCACGTCTTTTCCCTGGCACAGGCGTCAATTTGTAGGATTCCCCACCAAGCCCCACGAACAAAAACGGGTATAACCATTAGTGAGCGAATGTGAAGCGCACCAAGAACGGCACTCTGGCGTGCTGGAAGGTCGCGCACATGGGCTTGCACGACTTCTCCGTTCCTCAAATAGCTTTCCCACAAATCAAGTCCCCAACCTGTCAGTGATCCTGTCTTTTCCCATATCTCCGGCTTAGGTTCACTAGCATTCTCCCGGATTTGCCACCCGTATTGCCATCGAACTAGCAGACGTCCTTCCCGCGAGAACAGCGAAAAGAACAAGACTCGATCTGCGTCCAGGCGTTCTCCCATTTGTCTCAACACTTCATTGACATTCTCATTTCCAGGTTCCACTAACCACGAAGGTAAATCCATCGAAGGGAGACCTTGAGTGGTCAATGGATAAGTTACTTGCTGAGTTTCTAATTCTTGAACGCAACGAAGTTCAAGCAAATAGGCCGGGGCTCCCCGCCAAGTGACAGGATGCACTCGAATCTCATAGGGCATAGCATCCTGTCTTAAGTGGCATATATTGGCGGACAATGTTTCTTCTTTCACAAGTACTTTTAAGTACTTTCCCACGGGCGATTGTTGAGGGTATAAAAATCGCTCCATCAAAGGTGTCGCAAAAGTAATTTGCCAATCCGGCTTGATGACCATCACCGGTTTAGACCAACCGCCCCCCTCACTATAAAGCCATGCCTCTAAATAACTTTGTCTGATTTCCTGAAGCAACCCTTCTATAGGAGTAGACTCTATTGACATAGCACCCCTTATATTAATGCCACTCCATGCCGGATCGACTTTCATTCTTCCCCCGGGCGTGCAAACCAGTAACCAACACCCCACTTGTTCCGTATGTACCGAGGACGCCCTGGATCATCCTCAATTTTTTCACGCAGATAACGAATGTAAAGGGAAAGGGTAGGTATCGCGTCAATGTATCCCTCACCCCAGACCTTACGTAATATCTCCTCGTGGGTTAGGACTTTTCCTTGGTCGCGCACTAGACAAGCCAGCAAACGAAACTCGGTCGGGGTTAATCGTATGGGCTGCCCTCGACGATATACTGCTTGTAGATTTAGATCAATGCGCAGATTTCCGTCATCAAAGATTTCGGATAATTGGGCGCTTTCGCCCCGATTGCGCCGTTTAAGTAATGCCAGAATCCGGGCCTCGAGTTCCCGTAGGCTGAAAGGTTTACGCATATAATCATCAGCGCCTACATCAAAGCCTCGCAACACATCCGTATCGCGACTTTTTGCAGTTAAGAATAAGATGGGCACATCGGTCAAGGCACGTAAACGCCGACAGACCTCATACCCATCCACGCGTGGCATCATAATGTCCAAGATAATAACATCTGGGTGAACCTGATAAGCCAATCGTAGCGCTTCTTCCCCATCCTCAGCGCAATAAACAGCGAAACCTTTTCGTTCTAAATTAAGCCGTACTAGTTCGTTTAAGGTCGGATCATCATCAACCACCAATATCTTAGGACTCATGGCCCACCTCCTCAGCTAACGGGAGGGTAAACGTAAAACGGCTTCCCTTACCTAGTTCACTCTCTACCCATATTTTACCCCCCATTGCCTCTACCAATATCTTTGCAATATAGAGTCCCACACCATGACCGTAAACCGTTTGAGCATCGCCTGCATCCGCACGGTAGAATCGGTCGAATAAGTAAGGTTGATCCTCAGGCGCGATACCTGGTCCTTGATCAATAACTGTAATCTGTGCTGATCTATCCACACTCTGATCAAAGACAACCCAAATGGGATTGTCAGATGGAGAATACTTAATCGCATTCTCAACAAGATTGTTCAATACCGAGTAAAACGCACGTTCATCGGCTAACACCCACACTGGTGACGAACTCCCTAAAACCTGTATCTCTCGTTCTGGATTTATCATACGCCAATGTTCCACAACTTCTGAAATCAAGAAATCAGCCGGCATTGGGCGTAGTTCAACCTCAATTTCATGCGTTTCCATGGCATAAATATCCAGAATACGATCCAAAAAATCGGCCAAACGATCGCTTTCCGAAATTAACAGGTGTAAATACCTCTCATAATCCTTAATTTTTCCCTCGTCATGTGCACCCGAAAGAATAAGTTCCGCTGCGGATCGAATTTTAGTTAGCGGTGTGCGCATTTCATGGGAAAAGGCAGAGATTAGTTCATCCTGCAGACGGGTCAACATTTCCTTTTCGGTGACATCCCGCATCAAAATAACTGCCCCCTGCTCATCAGCTTGTATCAATGGCGCCAAACTAAGGGAAACGACTCGACGCGTACCATTTCCCTGACGAATGACAACACCCTCTACAACTAAAGGGTGACGCTCAATCAGGACATGCTGTAATGCGGTATAAATGCGCCTTTCAACTTCCTCTCCATCAAAAATGACTCCTATAGGCTGGCCCATCAGAGAGTCTGCATCTAATCCCGCTTGTTCTATAGCGGCTGCATTTGCAGACAATACAATCCCACGCTCATTAACAGCCAGCAATCCTTCCTTCATTCCCTCTACAATCAGACTCAAACGATGTTTATCTTTCTTGATGGTATGGAACAAATAGGCATTTTCCAGTGAAGTCGCAGCATGATCAGCTAGCAGTGATACCACCCATCGAGATGTCTGATCAAATGCTCTTTCTTCATCTGACTCTAGCACAATGATCCCCCAAAATCTTTCTCCAGTACGAATTGGGATGACCAATTGTGACCTCGATGAAGGGAAAAAGTATAATGGTTGTGATGATTTTGCCCGTTGTCTAGTATCGCGATCCGAGGCATACATATCATAAACCTGCTTAAGACGACCGCTCATCTCGGAAAAATTCACAACAGAAGCCCGTGAATGCATCGAAACTTCGTTTCCATCTAAAACAATCAGCCCAGCTTTCGCTTGAATCAAGGTCATGGCAGTTTCCAGTGTGAAATCCACAATTTCTTGGGGATCTAACATTTCATTGAGCCTCTGAGAGGCTTTTTGGATCATCCCCAACTGACGAACACGCTGCTCTAAGGCTTGATCTGTAATCGTGTGTAAGCCCGCCTGTTCCAGAGCCTGCTCTCCTAATTCCATAAGCGTCTGAAGACGAAAAATATCGGTATTGTCAAAGAAACCATGGCCTTTCTTGTTGAATAGAACAAACATCCCAATCAACTCACCCGTTGATCGAACAAGCGGAATGCCCAATATAGAATGCAACAAATATCTTTGGCCTTGCTCCAGGAAGCCTTTTTGAAAATCCAATCCATTCAAAAATAGCGAACGTCGCTGTTCTACCAACCACTGGGCCAAAGAATTCTGGTAGGATGTAGAAGTCAATGGTTCTCGGCGCCAATAACCGCTTTCTGCAAATCCTATTGCTTCCCATTCTTGGGAAACCGGGTCCCTGATCAAAAAACCACCACCTTCTGAAGGCAACTGTCTCAGTGCATACCGATAAAGCAATATCAGCACATCTTGCAAATTCAGCGTGCGCCCCATTAATCTCAGACTGGCTTCAAAAGCACTTTGCAATTCAGCCCGCCTTCGCAGGCTTTTTGTCGTATCCCCAATAATCATTGCCAAAAAAACGAGAGCAATCGTCACCCCTCCCATTTCAAACACAGGCCGCCACCCCAAAGCAGAGTCATACAGCATAATCATGTGCACGACGAAAACTACGCTGTAGAAAAGAGCAATGACCAAAGCCGGCAATGTTCCCAGGAAAGCCGCAGCTAATAAAACCGGAATGAGGCTGAGGTATATTAGAGGATTAGGGTAACCGGCTCTAAAGGCAGGTCCACTCTGGAATAGTACCAATATGACCACGCAGGATGTAAGAAGAGTGATCCCTTTTCCCAACTGATTATCCCTGAAGCGAGAGCTGGTTTGATCCCAGGTGACAATTTTGCGTTTCATATCCGCAATACCCAAACTAAAGAAAAAGTAAGTCCGAAATTAGCTGCAATTCCAAACAATGTAGAATGTTCATGCAGCCGAACATAAGTATTCAGACAAGCTATTACTATCCGATACCCCAAAACGACCATTCCCATTGGCCATAACCAAATAACCAATCCAAGGGGCAACCAGACTAATGCGCTAAAAATAGCATTTGTGGTTAGAATTCTCCACTTGTGGAACCCCAACCGATCTTCTAATAATTGGGTTACGCGTCCCCTCAGGGCAATCTCTTCAGCAGGCGCTAACAGCGCGCCTGCCACCGCTCCCCACCAACAGATCTTTCCTAAATTCTCATTCCGTAAAAGGATATCCACTAGTGGGAAATAATGGTTAGATAAATAGGCTAAATGTACACCTAGGGTGATTCCTGCTATTCCTCCACTTAATAGATAGAAACCCCAGTTATATGAGCGTAATCCTAGAACTCGGAATGCTGATGGCACCCCTCCTATAGAGAGGAAATATACCGATAAAGGAAGCACAAACAAGCCTATAATGATCAACCAGAACCGACCTGACAAGATAAAACCATCTCTTATGGGATAACTAAGACCCGCTACAATGCTCATCAGTGTAGTGATTAAAATCACCAACATTAAGAGTAGTTCCGGATTTTGGTGCCCTTCTGTGATTAATTCTTCTATCCCAAAGTAGAACAGAAATGGTGCAAAAACGGACATCCCCCCGATGATTCTCCAATGGATATCAAGGTCACCCGCCAAAGAAGCCAAACCCACAATATTCCCCAGGATAAGGGCTATCACAAGCAATCGAATTTTTTTGCGGGCAGAACAATATTGGAAATTTTTAACCTTCTCCCATTCGGGGTTGACCTTAGTAAACAGAACATCAATCACTTAAGGACCCGCCCTTTCTCCAAACCCAATCCTGCTACCTTACTTTCAGACCCAACCAAGCCATAAATAAAAAAATACTGTCTTTGTCAAAATTATACCAGAGGAGAGTGTTGAAAAGTCATATAGGCGCACCTTTACGCGAAAAATAGGCTTTTTACCCTTTATATATTTAGAGGGACGGTTCTGTTTTTCAACACTCTCCTTTTGTTTTTCAACACCCTCACCAGAGGGGTTTTGCATTTTCGAGCAGAAGGCGATAGAATAAACGATGAACAGGCGGCACCACAACAGCACCTGCTACGGGAATCATTGATTTAGGCAATCTAGCGATGGCACCTCATCATCTGGACTTGGGGGCTCTTGTACAGGCTTTACCCATCCCCGCTTCGATTGAAGATCGACAGGGTTATGTATTAGCTTGGAATACTAGCGCTGCGAATCTGCTAGGATGGTCAGCGGAAGAGATATTACAGCAACCAGCACCCTATTGGGGTAATGAATTCATAATACGCGAAACATTGTGGGATTCTAACCCGCCGGATCGGTTCCCCCTTCGCGTGGCGCTAAAAACCCAAAGTGGGGCAATGAGGCAAGTCCATCTCCGCGCTTCACTTCTATCGTTGCTTCCACAGAATGACATCCTACTTTTAACCTTTGAACCCATTCCGGAAGATCAATCCCCACTTGAGCCATTAACATCTAGTCAAGCCACTCTAAGCACCCTTCTTGCCAATCTACCTGGCGCGGCCTATCGTTGCCGAAACGATTCCCAATGGAGTATGGAATTTATCAGTCCGGGTTGTTATGCCCTTACCGGGTACCCACCCGAGGATTTTATCCAAAACCGGAAAAGGTCGTTCGCAGAGATTATCCTCCCCGAAGATCGCCAGCAAGTTTGGGAACAAGTGCAAATAGCGATTGACCAGCATCAACCCTACCAATTGATCTATCGCATCCGCAGTGCAGATGGTCATATACGTTGGGTCTGGGAGCAAGGACGAGGCATATATGATCCCAACGGACATCTCGAAGCCCTTGAAGGTTATATCAGCGATATCACGGACTTGAAGCAACGAGAGGAAGAACTTGAAATCATCACAAGTCTTAGCCATGCACTGAGGAGCGCACGTTCTCGGTATGAGGTATATCCCATTATCCTCGCCCGTCTTAACCGCCTTTTGAATGCCGAAGGGATGGCGTTAACTATTTACAACTCCGAGGCTAACGAGATCATCATCGAGAAAGCGTTAGGATGTTTTGAGCCCTTATCAGGAAAACATCTCTCTCCCGAGCATGGTATTCTTGGTAAGGTAGTATCGAATGGGCAAATGCAATTCATTGAACAAGTAACCTCATCTATTGATCCTGAACTCGCCCTTCCTGCTACAGTTCATTCACTTTTAGCGATGCCGTTGATAGATCATGAGCAAACGTTAGGAGCAACGATCATCGCACGTAATCGCTCTTTTACTTTGAGTGAAGTGCGTCTAGTCAATGCCATAGCCGATATCACAGCAGTGACATTACGTCGGGTTATGCTCGCTGAGCAAACCGAAAAACGACTCAACCAAATGAGTGCGCTTCGCACCATTGAAACTGCCATCAACACTAATCTTGACTTGCGCTTCACTCTAAATATCTTGCTCGATCAGGTAATCCATCGTCTTAACCTGGACGCCGCCGATGTGTGGCTCTATCACGAACAAAGTGGCCGTTTAAGTTATGGTGGGGGGTATGGCTTTCGCGGACTAAATATACGTACCGCTCCTCTTCAGTTAGAGTATTCTCTTCCTGGGATGGTGGCCAAAAACGGCTCTCCACTCTTTATACCTGACTTACGAGAAAGCAACATTTCTATCCGCCACACAGTGCCGTTGGAAGAAGAGGGCTTTATTGCTTACTATGGCTTGCCGCTCATTTCACGCCGTCGTTTACATGGTGTTCTCGAACTTTTTCACCGTAAACCCCTGTTACTAAGCAACGATCAAAAAGAATTTCTTGAATCCCTGGTATCCACTACAGCAATTGCCATTGATAACGCTCGCCTTATCGAAGATCTAAAACGCACAAACGCAGAATTGGTCCAAGCCTATGATGAAACTATCTTAGGTTGGTCACTCGCTCTTGAGATGCGCGACTCGAGCACGGAGAACCATACTCGACGTGTTACAGAAATGACAGTGCGCCTCGCTCAGGCCATGGGAGTCACTGGTGAAGACCTAACACAAATTCGTCGCGGTGCAATCCTTCACGATATTGGTAAAATGGCTATACCTGATCATATACTACGCAAGACTGGCTCGCTTACCGAAGAAGAAGCCGCAATTATGCGCTTGCACCCTCTCTTTGCCCGCCAAATGCTCGAGTCCATTGCATTCTTACGCCCTGCCCTGGCCATCCCCACCTACCACCACGAACGATGGGATGGAACGGGTTATCCCTTCGGGCTCAAAGGTGAAGAAATCCCTCTTCCGGCACGGATTTTCGCCGTTGTGGACGTCTGGGATGCTCTTAGGCATGATCGCCCCTATCGAACGGCCTGGCCCGAAGAAAAAGTGCGCGCCTATCTGCGTGAGGAAGCCGGTAGCCATTTTGATCCTAAAGTGGTTGAATGCTTCTTGCAGTTACTCGATAATCTCAAGGGTGAAGATTTATAAGATACTCTCACCGCTTAGCCACGCGGACACATTCCTAAATTGGCAGTAATTTCTGAAAGAAATAAAGCCCCTGGCAGACTGGCTAGCATATAAAGTAAACGCATCAGAGTTGCCAAAACCAGCGCGGCTTGAGGCTCCACTCCCCCAAAATGGGTGAACAGGAAGGTAAGGGAAAACTCTTGAATTCCTAGCCCATTAATGGATATAGGAATCAGTGTAACAAAATAGGCCAGGCTCCACAAAGTCCCCACTTGAAAAAACGATATAGCCTGTTGCATGCTCCCCAAGAGCACCCATGCCGCTAGAAATGTAAATGCCATATGACCATAGGTCGCCAAAAGAGCCAAAACAATGCCATAAGGGCGTTTCAACCAAATATCGATAGTTTCAATTACACCTTTCACAAAGCGACGGCTTCGATCAACAACATCTGACCAAGTTCTCACCATTACTGGTAGAGCCCACCCCGTCACAAAAAAGCGTTCAATCGTTGGCCAGATCATTGGAATTCCCCAAGGCAACAACGTCGCCATTCCGATAGAGCCCACAATGCGATCCATTAGTAACGAGGCCACCCCTGTGCTGGCTTTCATCTCATGCTGAAGAACACCGATCAACCGCACAGCATCACCCCCCACCGTGGTGGGCAAGAAATTTGACGCAAATAGTCCCATAAAAACCAAGCGCAGTGCGCGCCGGAGGCTCATGCGTACTCCCGCCGCACGCAAGAGGGCTAACCATCGAAGTGTTACCATGAACCGCGAAAGAAAGGTGAAGATCAAAGCTAAGAGGAAAACACTTGACGGAACCGATTTAAGCATACGGAGAAATTCATCTAACCCATAAGAAAACAGTAGATAAATCGTCAATGCTATCCCCAGGAGCGTGCCAATCAACCGCCATAGCGAGAGACGCTTGGGTGCATTTGTGAGTTGAGAATTCTTTTCGTCCATTGGCAAGATGAATTTTATGCATTATTCTTCACCCTGACCAGGGCGGAAATTCCTCCTATTATCTACCTCTTCCACCTCAACCGGAGTATAATCCGTGCGAGCACCAGCGACCACGCTGGCAATTGTTGTGAATTGGAGGCCAACGCGAATGGAGCAACGACACGTCAACTTAATTCTCATCGCTATTCTCCTTATTGCTGCCATCTGGATAGACCTTCCCCAAAACCCCGGTATCAAGATAGGTAATTTTGAAAAACGATTTGAAACCGTCTTGGGACTTGACCTGCGTGGTGGTATGCAGGTCATCCTCAGCGTTCCTCCGGAGATAGCCGTAACTCAACAGAACCTTCAGGATGCCGCTATTATTTTGGAAAACCGGAGTAATGCACTGGGAGTTAGTGAGGTGGTTTTTCAGACCGCAGGCGAACGAATCATTGTGGGAGAGTTCCCCGGAGCAACCAATGCTGAGGACGTTATTAACAAAATTCGCCAGGTCGGTCAACTGGAATTTGTAGACTTTGGCGACACTCCCGTGCCAGAAGGCACTATCATCGAGACTGATTTCGGTATAACGACCAGCACAAGTACCGAGACTCCTGCTCCTACGGTAACTCCTTCAACTGGTGAAACTCCTACCCCGGAAACCACTGCGGAGAGTTCACCCACTCCAACATCTACACCAACCATTCGTTATCATACTGTGCTCACCGGACGTGATTTGAAATCCGTGGGCGTAAGCCGTGACACTTTAGGACGCTATGTTGTGGATATCGAATTCACCGACGAAGGGGCTCGCATTTTCAAGGAATGGACAACCCAAAATGTCGGTAAGTACTTGGGAATCGTATTGGATAAACGCGTCATTTCCTCCCCGGTAATTCGCGAACCCATAACCGAAGGCCGAGGCCAAATTGAAGGTAACTTCACTAGTGAGAGCGCCAATGCCTTGGCCGTTCAGCTACGCTATGGTGCACTTCCTATCCCGCTAAATATCGAGCAGATTCGCGTTGTCGGTCCAACCCTGGGGCAGGATTCCTTGCAGAAGAGCTTACTGGCGGGAATCATTGGCTTCATCATTGTGATGTTATTTATGGGTATTTATTATCGTTTACCGGGAATAGTTGCTAATCTCGCCCTGTTGACATATGCCGCGATTACCTTTGCCGTCTTCAAGATCATTCCGGTAACCTTAACTCTACCGGGTATTGCCGGATTCCTGCTCAGCACGGGTAGCGCTCTGGATGCCAACATCCTCATCTTTGAACGCCTCAAAGAAGAGTTGCGAAACGGTCGCAACCTGCGCCAAGCTCTTGATTTGGGTTGGAAACGCGCGTGGTCGTCTATTCGCGATTCCAACATCTCGGCACTGATTACCAGTGCCATTCTATTCTGGTTTGGCTCAACCTTTGGCGCCAGTTTTGTTAAGGGTTTTGCGCTAACCTTAGCCCTGGGTGTTATGGTCAGTCTCTTCACGGCCATTGTTGTCACCCGGGCACTACTTGAGACAACTGTCTTCGATCTCTTTAAGGACGTGGATAAAAAACCAGGCTGGTTTGGTCTCTAGAAGGAGTCCCCATGTTAGATATTCTTGGAAAACGCTATCTTTTCTTTGCCCTCTCTCTCCTGGTCATTATCCCAGGGTTAATCATCCTCGTTGTTAATGGTCTCCCTTTAGCCATTGACTTCAAGGGTGGCTCCATATTGGAATTGCGATTTCCCAGCGGTAATTTGCCAGACACCGAATCGGTGGTCAATCTCTACACCGAACTCGGATTCAAAGAAGTACAAGTTCAAACAGCGCTCAGCCCTAGTGGCCAACGTGATCTTCTAGTTATTCGTTCTCCTTTCATAGATGATGAGACGAAAATCAAAATTGTTCAAACCATGCAAGAACGGTTCAACGCCCCGGATATCGTCGTCAACCGATTTGATAGTGTGGGCCCGGTGATTGCTCAACAAGTGACCGAACGAGCAGCGCTAGCTGTAGCCGTAGCGGCCTTGGCTGTTGTCTTGTACATCACCTATGCATTCCGCGGTATCCCCCATGCTTTCCGTTATGGGGTATGTGCTATTATCGCCATGATTCACGACATCCTGGTCGTGTTCAGCTTAGTTGGAATCGGCAGTATCCTCTTCGGTTGGCAAATGGACTCGCTTTTCTTAACGGCGTTGCTTACCGTAGTTGGATTCTCAACCCAGGATAAAATCGTGGTATTTGACCGCATTCGTGAGAACAGCAGCATTTACCGCAAATTGCCTTTTGAGAAACTTGCCAATCACTCGATCATTCAGACCCTCCAACGCTCCATTAACACCCAATTGATGACGGTTGAATTTATGCTGCTCTCGTTGGCGCTCTTTGGAGGTGTTACCTTACGCGAATTCGCGGTCATTTTATTGGTTGGGTTATTCAGCGGTACGTATTCTTCGATCTTTGTTGCTGCTCCTATCCTAGTGGTATGGGAGAATCAAGAGTGGAAGACGTGGTTTAAGCGGCAGGCTACTGCCTAACCATTCCACCTCATCAACGAAAGCCGGTGGCTAGGGTTCTGGCCGCCGGCTTTTTGTTTCCGAATGGTGTCAATTATCAACAAAAGTCAAGAAATCTGGCGAATGACGACACGCTATAAGATGGCTACAATTATATTGCCGTTGGGAAACGGCCAATTTATCCATTCGAAGATAACTCTTGAGAGGAGAGGATGTTCCATGCGCAAAGAGGTGGTTTTGATCACAGGTGCCAATGGCGAGATGGGCCATGGCCTTATTCAGTATCTTGGACAGCAAGGCACTTACGACATTATCGCCCTGGATGTTCAACCCCTGGATGATCACCTTAAGCCTTACTGCTTGCGTGCAATTCAAGGGGATATCTTAGATACGATGCTTCTTGGCCGTTTAGTGGCTGAGTTTGAGATACGCACCATTTATCATCTAGCCTCCATCCTTTCTACGAAGGCCGAATACAACCCTGAAGCAGCTCATCGAGTAAACGTCGAGGGGACTTTGAACCTGCTGCGGCTGGCGGTGGAGCAGTCCCAATGGCAAGGCAAGCCGGTAAAATTCCTTTATCCTAGTTCCATTGCCGTCTACGGTCTCCCTGATCTCGAGACCAAATGCTGTGCTGGAAAAGTAAAGGAATACAACTGGCTTGAACCCACCACCATGTATGGCTGCAATAAGCTTTATTGTGAACACCTCGGGCGGTACTATGCTCGTTACTACCGTCAATTAGCAGCGGATTATGGGCAAAGTAGCGTGGATTTCCGCAGTATTCGCTTCCCGGGGTTAATCAGCGCAGTTACTATCCCGACCGGAGGCACGAGCGATTATGGCCCCGAAATGCTCCATCATGCCGCTCAAGGGCTCCCTTATAAGTGCTTTGTGCGCCCTGATACACGCCTGCCCTTTATGGCAATGCCCGATGCCATTAAGGCTTTGCTTCAGTTAGAGGCCGCTCCGCGCAGTGCCCTCAGCCAATATGTCTATAACGTTACTAGTTTTAGCATTAGTGCTGAAGAATTTTATCAGATTGTCAAAAAAGCCTTTCCAGAAGCCGAGATCACTTTCGACCCCCATCCCAACCGTCAGAAAATCGTTGATTCCTGGCCAGAAGATGTAGACGACTCCGCAGCCCGCCAAGATTGGGGCTGGCAACCCGACTATGATTTGGAACGCGCCTTTTCAGAGTATTTGATACCAGCGGTACGCCAGCGGTACGAAATGACACGCCAAGTCAGATAACCCCTCTATTCCTGGACATATAGGCTTACTCTTGGTCAGACTATGAATTTTACCGTTGTTAACACCTCAATCATGTGATCGGAGGTAAAACAATGGTCGAATCAACTCATGAGGCCAACCTTCAAAGCCAAACCCTAACATTTAAAGCTGAGACGCAACAACTGCTCGACATCTTGATTCATTCACTTTACACGGAACGTGAAGTCTTCTTACGCGAACTAATTTCCAACGCCGCCGATGCCCTAACACGGATGCAATTCATCCTCTTGACCGAGCGCGAGGTAGTTGACCCCGAGATCGAATTAAAAATCACCATCATCCCAGAGCCTGAGAAAAGGATTCTGCGCATTATTGATACCGGCATTGGCATGACCGCCGAGGAGATGATCGAAAATCTGGGAACAATCGCCCGCTCAGGAGCGCGGGCCTTTATCCAGGCTGTTAAGGAGACGCAGGCTAATCCTAATGATATCATTGGTCAATTCGGAGTTGGTTTTTATTCAGCCTTTATGGTTGCCGATCAGATAGAAGTGATTTCATGCTCTTACCAACCTAATGCCTCAGCAGCCCGTTGGTATTCAAGAGGACAAGAGACATTCCAAGTCGAACCCGCCGAGAAAACCAACCGCGGAACGGAAGTTATCCTTTACCTGAAGGAAGACGCGAATGAGTTTACCCAGAACGTTCGCTTGCGTGAAATCATCAAAAAGCACTCCGAATATATTCCCTATCCAATATATCTTGGGGACGACCAACAACCCGTCAACCGTCAAAGTGCTCTTTGGCGTCAACCCGCAAAAGAGATCAAGCCTGAAGACTACGAGTTCTTCTACAAACAACTTACGTTGGATTTCCAACCGCCGCTTTTCCATTTGCACCTGATCATTGATGCACCGGTCCAAGTTTACGCCCTTCTGTATATTCCAGCCTCACCTGAGCGCGGCTTGTTAAGCGCCCGCAAGGAGGAAGGCTTGAAGTTATATGCCCGCAAGGTCTTGATTCAAGAGTACAATCGCGATCTACTTCCCTCGTTTTTGCGCTTCGTGGATGGTGTAGTTGACTCCGAGGATTTACCACTCAATGTGTCTCGCGAGTCAGTGCAAGCCACACGTCTCTTAGCCCAATTGAAACGCATCCTTACTACCCGCCTTATCGAAGCCCTGAAAAACTGGGCCAAGGAAAAACCGGCAGATTACATCACTTTTTGGCAACGTTTCGGTCGTTACATCCGCGAAGGCATTGCGACCGATGAGGAATTCGGTGAATTGCTCACCCCACTGCTCCGCTTTCCCACACTCTACAAGCCGGATCAGTGGCTTTCTTTAGATGACTACATCCTCACCATGCCCGCCCGTCAAAATAAAATCTATTACCTGATTAGTGATTCGGTCGGAAGTGCGCTCACCAGTCCTCATCTCGAGATTTATCGCCGTCACCATTACGATGTGCTGTTGTTGACCGACCCAATGGATCCCCTTATGATGCTTCGCCTCAAGAAATACCAAAACCTTGAAATTGCCAACGCAGCCACCGAAGAACTATCACCACTGGATAAAACCTCTGAAGCGCAAGAAACTGAAAAAACCTCACTTTCCGCTGAAGATGAAGCGCGCTTGATCTCGCGAATTAAATCCATCCTTGGTGACCGGGTTGCCGATGTCCGCACAACCCAACGCTTGGACGAATCACCCGCACGTCTGGTCGGGAGGCGGGGTGATCCACCTCAAGAACTCCAACGCCTCTACCGCCTGCTGAATTCTGATCAGTCCGTCCCTCAATTGGTCTTAGAGATCAATCCTTTTCATCCGCTCATCCACTATCTAAATACTCTCCCTGAGACCGATCCACTATTCCGTTTAGGTGTGGAACAAATTTACGAGGGTATGCTAATGCTGGAAGGTCTCCATCCTAATCCTAATGACATGGTCAAACGCCAATATGAGATCCTTCTTCATGCTCTCAAAGCAAAACACCAGCAGGAGTAATTCAGATGACAAAACCGCTGGTTTTTATTACCCGACAAATCGCTACTGATGCCATCGCGCGCTTGCAGGAAGTGGCTGATGTGAAAGTATGGCCCCAGGAAGACCCTCCCCCGTTAGGTGTGCTGTTAGATAAGATCGCTCATGTCGATGGGATTATCACCATGCTCACCGATCCGATTAACGCCGAAGTTATCAAAGCCGCCTCGCCTAGATTAAAGGTCATCAGTCAAATGGCGGTTGGCTTTGACAACATAGATGTCGCAAGGGCAACAGAACGAAAAATCCCCGTGGGTCATACCCCAGGTGTGCTCACCGAAACGACCGCAGACTTCGCCTGGGCGCTTATCCTCGCTGCCGCTCGTCGTGTTGTTGAAGCAGACCGCCAGGTTCGACGGGGTATCTGGAAACCTTGGGGCCCCGATGTACTTACCGGCTTTGATGTCTATGGCGCTACTTTAGGCATCATTGGGTTCGGGCGCATTGGTCAAGCCGTTGCGCGGCGTGCCAAAGGTTTTAATATGCGCATTATATATCATAGTAGACAGCGCAAACCAGACGCCGAGCAAGAACTTGGCGCCAGTTATGTATCTCTCGAGGATACCTTCCGCTTTTCTGACATCCTCAGCTTGCACTTGAACTATACACCAGCGGCATACCATTTGGTAAATCGTGAGCGATTATCCTCAATGAAACCATGGGCAATCTTGGTCAACACCTCACGCGGCGCCGTTGTGGATTCAGAGGCACTGGTGTGGGCCTTACAAAACAAAGTCATTGCCGCCGCTGCGTTAGACGTGTTTGACCCTGAACCGATACCCCCCAACCATCCATTACTATTCATGGAAAATGTCGTCCTTACCCCGCACATCGCCAGCGCAAGCCGCGAAACTCGGCGTCGTATGGCTTTCATGGCAGTGGATAATGTTGTTGCGGCACTAGCAGGTAAACCCATCCCCTATTGCGTTAACCCCGAGGTTTATCAGTGACTTATCCCTCATTTGTGATAAATGACCCACCAAATCGGTACATTTGTTCAGACCAAATGCGGTTAAAATTCGGCATGTTTACGACTTCAGAAATGGGAGGACTATCGTGACCCAAGACGTCTTAACTAGCTTAATACGTCCGCGCAGTGTGGCGGTTATCGGCGCTTCTACGCAACCCGGAAAGATTGGTTACACCGTTGTTAAAAATCTGATTGAGGGGGGGTTTTCTGGGCGCATTTATCCTGTCAACCCTAACGCCTCAGAACTCCTTGGACTCAAGGTCTATCCCAATGTTACCTCAATTCCCGACTTCGTCGATGCTGCCATTATCACCATTCCGGCAAAGGCCGTACTCCCTGCGGTTGAGGAATGTGGACAAAAAGGGGTCAAGGGGTTGATCATTATCACGTCAGGTTTCAGCGAGATTGGCCAAAAAGACCTGGAACAAGCCCTCGTCGCAACAGCCCACCGCTACGGGATGCGCATACTTGGGCCCAATATCGTAGGCGTTCTCAGTAATACCGACCGTTTTAACGGCTCTTTTGCCCCCTTCCTTCCTCTTCCCGGCAAAGCCTCCTTAGTCTCCCAGAGTGGGGCATTACTGATCGCAATTGACGCCGCGACGTTTATTCGCCGCGTTGGGTTCGATAAATTGATCTCAATCGGAAACATGTCGGACGTTGATTTTGCCGACTTGATTACCTGGCTGGACCAGGACGAGAACACCTCTTGTATTTCCCTATATATTGAGGGTTTCAAAGAAGGACGTCGTTTTATTGAAGCCGCCCGAAATGCTCGTAAGCCAATTATTGCTCTGAAAGCAGGGGTGTCCGCACATGGCGCCGCTGCTGCGGCTTCGCACACCGGCTCCTTGGCTGGCGCCGCTCGGGTTTACGGCGCCGCCTTCCAGCAGGCCGGTGTTGTCCAGGCCAGCGACTTGGACAATCTCTTTGATCGCACACTTGCCCTCTCTCTACAGCCTCCAATGCGTGGCGATCATCTTTTGATTATCACCAACGGTGGTGGGGTAGGCGTTCTAGCCACCGACGCCGCTGAAAAATACGGCTTACCTTTACAATTTGCACCAGCGGATCTTCAGAATGAATTGCGTCAATACATGCCCGAATTTGGTTCGCCCAAGAATCCAGTAGATCTTACCGGAATGGCCGGCGCTGATTGGTATTTCGATGCCATTCGCCACGCTCTTCCTCATTCCTGGGTGGATGGTTTGGTCGTTCTCTACTGCGAAACCGCGATGACCAATCCCCAAGAAATTGCCGAAAGTATCCGCCGAGCGGTAGACGAAAGCCGCGTTACCGACAAACCCGTCGCCGTCTCATTTGTTGGTGGGGAACGTTCCGAAGATGCCATGCGCTGGTTAGTCGAACACGGCATTCCTGCCTATGGGGCCCCGGATATTGCCGTAAATGCCTTAGCAGCACTACGTGAATTCGCGCGTATGAAGGAAACGCTAAGCGAAAACTTCGCCACATGCGATGCTAACAACCCAGAGCGTGCCCGCCAGATCATCGCCCATGCTCGAGCCGAAGGGCGTGATGTTCTCACTGAAATCGAAGCGAAAGAAGTATTTGCAGCCTACAATCTCCCGGTAGCAGAAACCCGCCTGGCAACCAGTGAGCAGGAAGCCATACAAATTGCTCATGAAATCGGCTACCCGGTTGTAATGAAGATCGTTTCACCCGACATTATTCATAAATCGGATGCTGGCGGAGTAAAGGTCAACATTAAAGACGATGTGGGAGTGCGCGAAGCATACCGCACCATATTGAACAATGCCAAATCCTACAAGCCCGATGCACGTATTCACGGGATTGCAGTGCAGGAAATGGCTCCCTGGGGTACTGAAGTAATTTTGGGTTCGGTGAATGATCCCACCTTCGGCCCCACGGTTATGTTTGGTTTGGGTGGGATCTTTGTCGAGGTGCTCAAAGATGTAACTTTTCGCGTTGCACCAGTTTCGGCAACCCAGGCTCAACGTATGTTGGATGAAATCCGTGGCGCCCCGGTTCTGGCAGGGGTTCGTGGTGAAGGGCCGCGTGATCGCCAGGCATTGGCCGAAACCATTTGCCGTTATGCGACCATGATTCTCGACCTCGCTGACGAGGTAAGTGAATCAGACGCCAATCCTGTACTGATTTATGAGATTGGTAAGGGGGTTAAAGTTGTAGATGCACGGATAATTCTCAAGAAAAAACCGTTGAAGTAAAAGTTGCTTTAGAAAAGGCGAGGCCGGTGAGTTAACCGGCCTCGCTGTTCTTCTGCCTTTTTTCCACCTCCATACGCACCAATTCGCGACGCAAAACCTTTCCCACAGCAGTGCGTGGCAAAATATCCACAAATTCAATCTCCTCCGGCACCTTATATCGTACAAGATGGCCCGAACACCAACGTTTTAAATCCTCAGCCTTTAAACTTATTCTGGGGTTTAGTACAACCCAAGCCTTAACCATTTCTCCTTTCTGAGGATGAGGCACACCCGCGACAGCAACCTCTTTTACCCCGGGGTGAGCTGAGAGTACTTCCTCAATTTCACGTGGCCAGACCTGAAATCCCCCCACTTTTATCAAATCTTTCTTTCGGTCTACCAAGTAGAAATAACCCTCTGCATCCATGTAAGCAATGTCACCCGTATATAACCAGCCATCACGCAATGTAAGCGCTGTCTCTTCAGGACGTTGATGGTATCCTAGCATGACCTGTGGCCCACGGATGATCAACTCACCTGGTTCCCCCACCGGACACAGTGTGGTTCCATCTTCTACATTGACAATTCGGCAGTCCACATCCGGGAGAGGCAGGCCAATAGAACCGATTCGATTCTCGCCTTGCATTGGATTACAATGCGTGGCAGTTGGTGCCTCGGACAATCCATAACCCTCCATTACTCTTCCGCCGGTTAACCTTTCGAACTCCAACTTGGTCTCACGGAGCAGCGGTGCAGAACCTGAAATGCACGCCTTCACCGAAGAAAGGTTTACCTTACCTGCCAACACTTGGGGATGGCGATTGATGGCTTGATACAAGGATGGTACACCGGGGAAGAGTGTCGCGCAATACTTTTGGATGTTATAAATAACAGTCTCGGTATCTCGCGCATCCGGAACCAACACCAGGCTTGCGCCTAAGGCAATTCCCACACTCATCGCAATCACCATGCCATAGACGTGAAATAGTGGGATGGCGGCTAGAACCACCTCTTCCCCATCGCGCAATCCTACCAGCCAATGTCGAAACTGCAATGTGTTAGCGACCAAATTACGATGTAACCCAATGGCAGCCTTGGGAATTCCGGTAGTACCTCCACTATATTGAAAAACCGCAGCATCCTCCAAGTTCAACAACGGCAAGAGGACAGCATTGCCCGGATGAATTCCAAGTAGTTCAGAAAGATGTAATTCACGCCGCCCTTCTATCGTCGCTTGCTTGCTTTTCAGGGGTTGTGCCCATCTCTCCAAAGGGTCTAAATCTTCGTCATCGGTTAAAATCCAGCATTCCAGCGGCGTGTAATCCGCCAGAGCTGTAAATACCCCAGCCAGTTGCCGTAACCCCACCACCATTCGAATTCCCGCATCAGTTATTGGGTAGGCCAGTTCACGTTCTCGATATGCTGGGTTTAATGCCACCACAATACCACCGGCCTTAAGAACGGCATAGAAGGTAATCACAAACTGGGGTGAATTGGATAACACAACCCCAACCCGATCCCCCTTCCGAAGCCCTAAGGCGCACAGCCATCGCGATAAATGGGTGCTTAGTGCGTCCACCTGAGCGTAGGAAAGGGTTCGGTCGCGATAGATGGTGCAAGCCCGCGAAGGATAGTGCTGAGCTGCTTGGTCTAAAAACCACGGTAAAGCAACTTGAGGATAATGGATCGTATGAGGTACGCCTGGATCGTAGTAATTTAACCAGGGTCTTTCCATAGTAGCCCTACCCCCTTTTTTCTGTGTCCTGAGATTGGAGTGCGGCTCCACTCTCCTCTGAGTAAGTTAGCCACGCCGTTTTATCTTCAACCAAGGCCAAAATCTCATTTACTGTCCCCTGATTGACCTCAAGCCAATGAATCCGGGAGTCATCTTCACGAAACCAAGTGGCTTGTCGGCGCACGAAATCACGTGTTCGCCTTTTCATCAGGGTAATTGCTTCATCCAAGGTTATTTCACCTTGCAAGTAGCGAATAATTTCATGGTACCCAATTGCAGTAAGCGGCGGCAATTCAGGCGAATAACCCTTAGCCAGCAATGCCTTAACTTCCTCAACCAACCCTTCATGAATCATTTTCTCTATCCGTTCGTCTATCCTTTGATAGAGTTCCGTACGCGGACGCTTTAACCCCACGATCAGCAAGGAATAGGGCACCTTTCCACGCCGCCGTTGTTCTGAAAATCGCTTTCCTGTTCCCAAGATAACCTCGAGGGCACGGACTGTGCGTCGGATGTTGCGTGGATCAATGGCCTGAGCTGCAACCGGGTCAAGGAGTTTTAATTTCCGGTGCAATTCCTCAACACCAATCTCTTCTGCCCATCGTTCCAAGGTCTCTCGTAAACGGTGATCGGGTGCCTGAGGAGGGATCTCCCAACCTTCGATGATCGCTCGCACATACTGACCGGTGCCACCTACCAAAAGGGGCAACTTATCGCGTTGATGAATCTCCTCAATAATTCGAGCAGCCTCTTGCTGGTATAACGCCAAACTCCACACCTCGTCTGGTTCGGCAACATCAATCAAATGATGAATAACGCGCTGGCGTTCCTCCAATGAAGGTTTAGCCGTGCCAATATCCATACCTCGATAGAAGAGACGCGAGTCCGCCGAAACAATCTCTGCATCTAAGCGCTCGGCAATCTGGATAGAAATCTCCGTCTTGCCCACCGCGGTCGGCCCAACAATAACAACAAGCGGTCGGGGAATTTTACGCCACGACATTTTCAATCCATACTATTTCTGGGGATCCTTTCTCCCGAGAATGCCGAATTGCAATGACATCCACGCGCCAGTTTCCCTCAAACTCAGGGTGTTGTTGCAGATAATATAATGCAGCATTAAGGAGATGTGCTCGTTTTTGCCTAGTAAAGGCTAGTTCCGGCCATCCAAAGGTATCCGAAGATCGAGTTTTGACTTCCACAAAAACCAAGTCATCAGCTCGTTTTACAATCAGATCAATTTCCCCATAAGGTGTGTGAAAATTCCTTTCTACCATCACAAACCCACGAGCCGCTAAATAATCTATTGCCTGTTGTTCGCCCCAGGCGCCTAAAGCCCGATTATGGGATATCATTCGCAATCTCGTCCATGATTTTACCCCAGCCAATTCGGGATTTCAAAATCACTTTTTGTTTCTGCCACACCAGAATTCTATGCTAAACTCAGATAGCGAACAACGTATGCGCGCAATTCAGCCTTTTCTGCTATCGCTCTTTCTATTGATGTTAGTAGCGTGTGTAAAACCAGGACCCCCTTGTGACGATCCTGCGGGCTGTTACGTGATTTATCATGGCGAAACCATACTTTTTGGTGTTATCGCCCCATTGAGTGGTGACCAATCGTGTTCTGAAGTTCGCACCACACTAGCTAATCTTCAGAGAAGCGTATCTGTGAAAAAGATCAAAGGACATCCGATAGGTCTCAGCATATGGGATACTTATAGTACTGATAAGGCCATCGAAAATGGTTTGGTGGCATCCTTTTCTCAGCCTACGCTAATTGCTTCGCTGGTATTAATGTGTGATTCCTCTTCGCGCAGTGAAACTTTGAGAGCCTGGTTAGATAACAATTTTTTGATTTTGACCGATCCGTCTAAACTCATCGAAGGCATCAACCAATTAGATCAATTTGCGGTTGAACACGAAAATTTCCTTTTTATTCCCCGCAACGCTTGGATGGTGGGTATAATCGGGAAACAACTAAAGTCAACGGAAGGTTATGACGAACGCTGAAGTAATTGCCATTGGTACCGAGTTGCTCCTAGGCGAGATACGGGATTCCAATATCCAGCTCATTGCACGCATCTTGCGAAATTTAGGTATTGACATGTTCCGCGCCACCTTGGTGGGAGATAATGTCATTCGTATCGCCAATGCAGTGGGCGAAGCTCTGCAACGAGCGGATATCGTGATCACTAGCGGTGGTTTAGGGCCCACCGTTGACGACCCCACCCGTGAAGCTATAGCCATGGCTTTGGGGATGCCGCTGGAATTTAGACCTGAACTCTGGCAACAAATCACCGAACGCTATCATCGCTTTGGTCGCCAACCCGGAGAAAACGCCCGTCGCCAGGCTTATATTCCCCAAGGAGCAGTTCCCATTGAAAACCCGGTTGGAACTGCACCCGGCTTTTATTACGAAATTGGTTCACGTGTTGTCATCAGTCTACCTGGCGTTCCAAAGGAACTCGAATATCTCATGAATACTAAAGTAGTCCCTTACTTAAAAGAGCATTATGGTCAACAGGGAATCATCAAGACGCTTGTGCTCCGAACCGCCGGAATTCCCGAATCTCAGATTGATGAATGGTTGGCTGATTTTGAGCGCTCGATCAATCCCACCGTTGGGCTTGCCGCCCACCCTGGAATGGTGGATATTCGACTGACCGCCAAAGCCACTACCGAAGCCGAAGCCGACCAAATGCTCGAGAACCTCGCGGCCCAAATCCGTCCCCTCTTAGGTGACTCTATCTATGGGACGAACGAACAAACACTGGTTCAGACCGTTGCCGATTTACTAAATAAAAAATGTTGGTCACTACACGTACTTACCTATGGCTTTGACAGTAACTCGCTGACCAATATGTTGATCAACGGCCACTTTGAAAATATTGCAATATCCGATGTTCAAGCCCCCTGTCTAGAGTTAAAACCCACAATCGAGGTAGAACTCTCCCAATTTGATCATCTGGCCGATGTGTTCTTAGTTGCAATTATGCAAGAGAATGGGCCTATCGCCGAATTGTTACTACAAACCAGAACCCCAACCATTATGATCTCGGATAAGCGTTATTTTGGTGGTCCCCCTGCCAACCGCTCAATTTGGGCAATCAATACAGCCTTTGATTTCATCCGTCGCGTGCTGATCACCAACCCGATTTAAATTCATACCCACACAGGAGAGCAATTATCTATGACTGCCGCCGATTTGATCCTCAAAAATGCCATCATTCTTACCATGGATGAAGCCTTCCACATTTACGAACCCGGCGCCATCGTCATCCGGGGCGACACTATTGTGGCTGTAGGTTTAGAAACCGAGATCTTAAATCAATATACCACACTTCAAATGATAGATTGCCAGGGTAAAGTCCTAATGCCCGGCTTGATCAACGCCCACACCCATGTACCGATGACGCTGCTTCGTGGACTAGCCGACGATTTACGCCTGGACGTCTGGCTCCTGGGCTATATGATGCCTGTTGAGCGTGAATTCGTATCGCCTGATTTTGTCCGCCTGGGTACTCAAATCGCCTGTGCTGAAATGATTCGGAGTGGTGTTACGACCTTCGCCGATATGTATTACTTTGAGGATGACGTCGCAAGGACGACCGCAGAAATCGGTATGCGTGCCGTTTGTGCCGAAACAGTCTTAAAGTTTCCCACCCCCGACGCTCAATCCTTTGAAGAGGCCCTAGCGTACACCCGTGATTTTATTCAGCGCTGGAAAGGGCACCCCCTCATTACACCAGCCGTTGGACCTCATGCCCCTTATACCTGCACCGCGGAAATGCTGCAAGCCGCCGCCGAACTGGCTCTGGAGTTCGATGTCCCTCTCCATATCCATGTTTCAGAAACCCAACAAGAAGTTGAAAACATGCGCCTCGAGCAGGGAATGCCAGTGGTGCCTTATATCAAAAAGCAAAATGTGCTTCAAGCAAAAGTGATTGCGGCCCACTGCGTTCATGTCGATGAAGGAGAGATTCGTACCTTGGTGCATCACAACACCGGTGTAGCACACAACCCCTCTTCCAATTTGAAACTGGCTTCCGGTATCGCGCCAGTGAAGCGCATGCTGGAACTGGGCGTTAACGTGGGAATCGGCACGGATGGACCCGCTTCTAATAACGACCTTGACATGTTTGAGGAAATTCGGTTAGCCTCATTCCTGGCAAAAGGCGCCAGTAGTGATCCAACAGCACTACCTGCCCGCCAAACTTTAGCCATGGCAACCCGGCTGGGAGCAAAAACCTTGCATATCGGCGATCAGGTTGGGTCCCTCGAACCCGGTAAGCGTGCTGATTTAATCCTCGTGGATTTGCGCGCAATTCATAATTCCCCTCGGTTTCGCCGCGACTCTCAGGGGATCTACGCCCAAATCGTCTATGCGGCAAAATCCACCGATGTTACCGATGTGATGGTCAACGGCCGCTGGCTCATGCGCGATCGTGAATTACTACGCATCAACGAAGCCGATTTAATCCGCGCCAGCCAGGACTATGCCCGACGAATTGATTACTTCCTCATCCAACGTGAACAATCCCTGCTTTCTAAACTGCTTGCTTTGGGTGAAGAGACCGCCGAGGAAGAATCCTTTGAGGTGCAAGCAAAGGTTGCTGTTGACGATCCCACATTAATCCGCCAGATTATTGAAAGTCATCCCAATATTGAAATTCTTCGTCAACGCCATTACCAAGAATATGATACCTACTTCCTGTTTGCTCCCCCGGAAAACAGCCGCTTGCGCTTCCGCGAAGATCACTTTGTCGAGCCCGATGGACGAGTCTCCCGAGTTCGTACACGATTAACCCTGATCGGTCCTAGCCGCGAAGGGCAATTTGCGAAACAAGTTTTGCTTTCTCGCAGCCGTTACCTGGCCACAGCCACTCACAGTTTGCGCTTTTATCGCGAATACTTCAAACCCCAACAAATGATTGAAATTGAGAAAGAACGCTATCGCTATCTGGTGCGTTTTCAGGGCACAGAATTCTTTGTCAATGTAGATAGTTTGACCCACCCCCCTCTGGGCCACTTCCTAGAGGTCAAAAGCCGCACTTGGAGTCGCAAAGACGCCGAACAAAAATCCCAGCGGGTGGTAGACTTGATCCAGTTACTGGGTGCCTCGCCGGAAAAGACCATCTCTCAGGATTACATCGAGATGATTTTGCAAGACGCCCCTTCAACTCACACTTAATAAAAGCGCAATGCCAGAACAGGCTTCATCTCGTCTTGTCCGGGTACTTTTCCTTGCCGCAGAAGCCGCACCATTGATCAAGGTCGGCGGGCTTGCTGACGTAGCCGGCTCGCTCCCACGCGCTCTGCGGCGCTTAACGTCTTCATCATGCGATGTTCGATTAGTGCTTCCCATGCATGCGGACATCGGTCAAAAACTGGACTCCATTCAAAAATTCACCGAGTTCGAGATTGAAACGGCCGATGGCAGAGCATTACCCGCCACCATATTCCAAAGCGAATTTCAAGGCGTTCCTCTCTACTTGATCAGCGGTTCACCAATTCCGCCGGATGCCCCCATTTACACTGGTAGCACAACCGATGGGGATAAATACGTTTTCTTCTCCCTTGCCGCTCTCGCTCTGACTCAATACCTTGCCACAACGTGGGGCGAAACCATTCTTCATGCGAATGACTGGCATACGGCTTTAGCGGTTTACATGCTGCGAATGCAGCAAATCACGCACCCCAGCCTTAGAAAAGTGCGGTCTTTGCTGACCATTCACAACTTGCCCTACATGGGACAAGAAGCTCAACCTGTGCTTGATTATTATTCAATCCCACCTGCCCGGTCTACTGCGTTACCGGAATGGGCGCAGACCCTTCCGCTTCCCATGGGGCTCTGGGCAGCTGACCACATCAATGCTGTTTCTCCAACCTATGCCCAAGAGATCCTGACACCCGAATTCGGTTGTGGGCTGGAGATATTCCTTCAAGGACGCAAGGACCACCTGAGTGGGATCCTAAATGGCTTGGATGAAGAAGAATGGAACCCAGCCAAAGATTTCACCCTAGCCGTTCCCTATGATTGGCAGCATTTGGTAGCACGACAACACAATAAAGAAGTCTTAATGCGTGAAGTGCAATTGGATACTGAACATCACGTTCCATTGCTCATCATTGTCAGCCGTCTGGATCGGCAAAAAGGAATTGACATTGCCTTGGAAGGCCTGGCCTTGTTGCCTGATCAGCCATGGAATTTGATCATCCTAGGACACGGGGATATCAACTTAGAAAAAATGTGTACTGACTTTTTGCAAACCTATCCTGATCGGGTCCGGTTCTTCCCGCGCTTGGATGTGACATTAGCCCGCAAACTCTATGCAGCGGGTGACATTTTGCTGATGCCATCGCGCTATGAACCCTGTGGGTTAACACAAATGATTGCTATGCGTTATGGATGCATTCCAGTTGCCCGTGCTACCGGAGGCCTAAGAGACACTATTGAGGATGACCCCACCCTACAGCGCTCAACGGGTTTTCTTTTCACAGTTCCTACCCCTCAGGCCTTTGCTCAAAAACTGCGGGAAGCACTAAATTGTTATCACAACCCCAATCTTTGGGTGGAAATTCAAAAACGGGCAATGCAGAAAGATTTTTCCTGGCAGCGGTCCGCACAGGCGTATTTTGAGCTTTATCAGAAATTACTCGATACATAACCCAGTTCAGCACATGGAGAATCACCAATGGAATTTTCTCGTGCCTCAGGTATCCTTTTGCACCCAACCAGCCTGCCGGGTCCATATGGAATCGGCGACCTCGGCCCAGAAGCCTACCAGTGGATTGATTTTCTTGCCGAATCACAGTGCACGCTCTGGCAAGTGCTCCCTTTGGGCCCAACCGGTTACGGAGACTCACCCTATCAATGTTTTTCAGCCTTTGCCGGAAATCCATATCTTATCAGCCCGTTTCTTCTATATGAAGAAGGACTACTCCAAACAAACGACTTGAGCCAGCGACCAGCATTTCCAGAAAACGCTGTAGACTACGGTGAAGTAATCCCCTGGAAGTTGGGACTGCTTGACCGTGCTTTTCAAGAATATGAAAAGAACCCCGCTCCATGGGCGGAAGAATTCGAGAGGTTCAAATATGAACAGGCCTATTGGTTAGATGATTTTGCACTCTTCATGGCTTTGAAAACTGCACACCAAGGCGCTCCTTGGAATAAATGGGATCCCGCACTTCGTCAACGCCATTCTCAGGCTTTGACGGAATTCAAGGAAAAAAACTCCAGGCGTATTGATAGTTTTAAGTTTTCTCAATTTTTATTCTTCCGGCAATGGAATGCTCTGCGTGATTACGCCCACAGTAAGGGAATCCAGATCATTGGAGATATTCCTATTTTTGTCTCGTACGATAGCAGTGATGTGTGGGCAAATCCCAATTTGTTTTACCTGGATACAGCCGGAAACCCAACCGTTGTCGCTGGCGTTCCACCAGACTATTTCTCTCCTACCGGCCAGTTATGGGGTAATCCACTTTATCGCTGGGATTACCACGCCCAAGGGGGGTATTCCTGGTGGATTGAACGCATTCGTTCTACACTTCAACTTGTTGACATCATCCGTTTGGATCACTTCCGTGGGTTTGCAGCGTACTGGGAAGTTCCCGCCGGTAACTCTACGGCAGAGAAAGGACAATGGGTATCTGGTCCTGGTCTGCACTTCTTTGAAGCCGTGCAGAAAGCACTCGGCGACTTACCCTTTATTGCCGAAGATCTGGGGGTTATTACCCCAGACGTTGTCACGTTACGGGAGCACTTCGGCTTTCCGGGCATGAAGATCCTCCAGTTTGGTTTTGAGGGAGGGCCCGAGGATCCTTTCCTGCCTCATAACTATGAGAAAAACTGTGTGGCTTATACCGGTACTCACGATAACGATACCGCTCGCGGATGGTACAACCGCGTTGACGAAAAAGCCCGTGATTACGCCCGCCGTTATCTGGCTTGTGCCGATCACGACATCGCTTGGTACATGATACGAGCGATTTGGTCTTCCGTGGCCATTATGGCTCTTGCTCCAATGCAGGATGTGCTTAACTTGGGAAACGAAGCACGCATGAACTACCCAGGGCGCCCCTATGGGAATTGGACCTGGCGTATGAAAAACAATGACCTCAATCCTGCATTATCAGAACGTTTAGCGGAGATTAATTACATTTTCCGCCGTAATTCTTCCGAAAATTCGCCTCAACCGTCAGGGAAGGTAGATCTTCAACCTAACTAATTTGGCGTGGAAAGGGTAGAACGGGAGGCGAGGTAAATTCCAGTAAGAATGATCCCGCCTCCCACAACTTCCCCCCAGGTAGGCAATTCTGCCAGAAATAACGAGGCTAAAATCATCGTTCCCACCGGCTCACCTAGTAAACCAAGGGTTACGAAAGAAGCCGGCAAAAAGCGCAGGGCCCAATTAAAGGCCGAATGTCCCAAAATCTGTGGTCCGATCGCCAACGCTCCTAAAATGATCAGGGCCTGCCCCGAATAAGGCCATAGACGTTGGTGGGCGATCCCTACAAAGCCCAGTAAACACACTGCTGCGACGCCATACACGATCGTAATATATGGTAGTAATGAGATTCGGGGACGAAAATACCGGCCTACCAACATATAACCTGAAGCAAAAAGGGCCCCGGATAGGGCGAGGAGATTACCCACCAAGTAATCTCGTTTTTGGATCGAATCTCCCATAAGGCAGGAAATACTCATCCTCTCAAAGGCGCAATTTCCTTGCAGGCCGATCCAAATGCCGCCCACCATTGCCATAATCAACCCTAACCAGACAGATGAACCGGGTTTCTCATGCAAAACCAAAGGGGACAGAAGTGCCACCCAAAGCGGCGTCGTGGTTACTAGCACCACCGAACTGGCAACAGTGGTATGTTCCAAAGAGGTGATCCACGCCGCAAAATGACAGGCCAGAAAAAAACCACCCAGAACGAGCCACACCCAATCTTTGCGCTTGAGGTTAGCGATGTATTTGCGTTTCCACCCTAGGGGGAATAAAAGCAGTGTTGCAATGCCTAAACGATAGGCGGCAATAACTAATGAGGGCACCTCGTGCTGGGCGAAACGAATCAGGATGGAGGCAGTGGATATTGCCAAGATGCCTAGAAGAAGAACAAAAACAGGGATTATTTTCCGAGAGTGCTTTTCCAACCCAAAGGCCTCACAAGGATGAATCTCCTTCAGATTTCTGGGAATATTCCATCTTAAAAATGCTCCCAAGGACGGTTTTCCTCCTCGGGAGCATTCCTGATCGGTCTCTCATGAATCAAAAATCGGCCGTGAGCACATCTTGAATGTGCGGCAAAGCCCAATCAATAATATCCCGGCTAATGATCAGAGGCGGTGCAAAGCGAATGACGTGCTCATGAGTGTCCTTAACCAGGATACCTCGTTCGCGCAACGCTTCACAATATCGCCGCACGTTGCCCAATTCATGCTTCATCTCTACCCCGATCAAAAGTCCCTTACCACGCACCTCTTTGATATTCCGTTGAGGGATTTCCGCCAATCGTTCCAAGAAATACTCCCCCATTTGCGCCGCATTTTCGATTAAGCCTTCTTCTACAATTACGCGTAAAGCAGCGCGGGCAATCGCTGCCGCCAACGGATTCCCGCCAAACGTAGAACCATGCTCTCCGGGTTGAATTAAACCCATTATATCGCGATCGGCAAGCACAGCTGAAACGGGATAAAAACCACCTGAGAGTGCCTTCCCCACAATCATCATGTCAGGACGCACCCCCTCATGATCGCAGGCGAACAACTTACCGGTTCGACCCAAGCCTGTTTGAATTTCATCGGCAATGAAAAGCACATTATGAGAACGACAAACGCGGCTAACGTCTTTCAAGTAGCCTGCAGGTGGAATTCTAACTCCACCCTCTCCTTGAATAGGCTCTAGCAATACCGCCGCGGTATTCGGTGTTATTACCCGTTCAATAGCCTCGGCATCACCAAAAGGAACGATCACGAAACCCGGGGTAAAGGGACCAAAGTCCTTTTTGTAAAGTGGTTCAGTGGAGAAGGAAATAACCGAAATGGTGCGCCCATGAAAGTTGCCCTCGGCCACAATAATCTCGGCTTCATAACGTGGCACCCCTTTGACCTGGTACGCCCATTTTCGGGCAACTTTGATCGCCGTCTCAACCGCTTCTGCACCGCTATTCATGGGCAACACCATCTCGTAGCCGGTCAACTCAGTAATCTCTTTGTAAAATAGGGGCAATTGATCATTTCGGAACGCTCGCGAGGTGAGGGTAATCTTTTTAGCCTGTTCAATCATCGCTTCAAGAATGCGCGGATGCACGTGCCCCTGGTTGAGCGCAGAATAGGCACTCAAGCAATCCAAATAGCGCTTTCCTTCCACGTCGTATACCCATACCCCTTCACCTCGTGTGAGCACCACATCCAGGGGATGGTAATTATGAGCGCCATGCAGTTCTTCTAACTCGATTAATTCCTGAGTTTTTGTCAGCATATTTTTATCCCTTAAAACTCCAATTTCAACTCGCTAGTAACTTCACCAAGATCGCCTTTTGAGCGTGTAAACGATTATGCGCCTGAGGGAAAATGCGCGAGTGCGGTCCATCTGCTACTTCGTCCGTCAATTCCTGCCCGCGGTGGGCCGGCAAGCAGTGCATCACAATGACATCGGGCCGTGCTTCGGCGACCAAAGCCGCATTGACCTGGTAAGGAGGGAATACAGCCTCACGCTTTTTGGCTTCAGCCTCTTGTCCCATGCTGGTCCAGGTATCGGTATAGATGACGTGAGCATCGCGCACTGCTTCGTGAGGATCTCGCAAGAAGCGTAAGCGGCTCCCGCTGGTTGAAGCGAAGAAACGAGCCAGTTCAACCGCCTGAGGCGGTAAATCATACCCTTCTGGACAGGCTATGGTGAAATTTGCCCCTAATTTGGTGCAAATATGCATCAACGAAACGGCTACATTGTTTCCATCGCCCACAAAAGTGACATTAAGTCCTTTCAAACTGCCAAACTCTTCCTGAATGGTCAATGCGTCGGCCATGGCTTGGCAGGGATGGTTGTAATCACTCAGCCCATTGATAACAGGCACGGTTGACCACTTAGCCAATTCCAGCACATGGTCATGAGCAAATACTCGTGCCATTATAGCATCCACATATCCTGAGAGCACGCGCGCGACATCGGCTATTGATTCACGCTGGCCCAACCCGATCTCATTGGGAGAGAGATAAAGCGCATCGCCTCCCAAATGACGCATGGCCATATCAAAACTTACCCGTGTCCGTAGACTCGGTTTCTGAAAAATCATTCCCAAGACTTTACCTTTGAGCAAAGGCGGATTACCACCCGCTTGCCATTCTTTTTTGAGTTGCACGGCCAAATCCAGTATGGTTTGCAACTCGGTAGCAGAATAATCCGAAACGTGAATGAAATCTCGCTTCATGGTTCACTCCAAGTATTATGGGATTGATGAGGTTATGTCCAAAGTATATCATGGGCGACAATGACTTCTCCAGGGTTACAGATCAAGTAAAAATTGAGACCCCTCATGGACACTGAATAACTCCCTGAGCCCAAAAACACCCTCCACAAGTAGGGAAGGTATTACGCAAACAATCCTCTTCATTAGCCTCAGATAAATCACACCCTCCGCAAAATGTGCAGGGAGAGAAGGAAAAAGCATGTACGCGTTCACGAAATGCCACATAGTCCGGAGATTCCCAAATTTCTTTCAAAGGCAAGGAGTTCAAATTTCCTACGTGATAAGCCCGCACTGATTTGGGTTTTCCATGAAGATAAGTGGTGTGCGAGCGTAAAAGCACCAAGCATGGGCTAACCCATCCATCCCAGCCGATCACAACCGCACCGCGCTCGATAAATGGGCAATGGTCGCAGGTCTGGTTTAGATTTATGCCACCAAACTCGAGATTCCAAAGGCCGCTGAGCGCCAGATGCAGCCCTTTTTGAGTTTCTTCCATCGTTTCAAAATCCATCTTAGGAAATCGCAACACCGGTATCCACGGAGACTTGAAATAGGCGATATTTTTAGGCGAATGAACGTATAATCGTTCTTCATCCAAATCGGCCGAATAAGGGTACACGTTGCTGACGATGAAGTAAATCACTCCTAATTTACGCCCCAATTCCAAGACCCCTGGCAACTCGTGGATATTGCTCTTCATCGCTACGAATACGAGACCTATCTGTGGTCTGGGTTTATGACTGGGCGGCCGCAACGCTTTAAAATTTTGGATATTTTCAATCGCTTGCTCCCAGACCGCTCCGCTTCGAATTGCCCGATATTGCTCGGGATCAGCTGCATCTAGTGAAAACCACAGGATATCTAATCCTGCCTCGATCAACCTTTTTGAACGTTCACGTGAGAGCAATGTGCCATTCGTGATAATCTCAACACTTGCTCCGACCTGCTTCAACCGGTGCACCCACTCGACGACCTTTGGATGAAAAAGGGGTTCTCCCAATCCACTCAAACAAACGGATGGCTTAGGTTCAATATCCCGCAAGGCCGTTTCTAGTTGCGTAAAGGTCTCTTCGCTCATGAATCCAACCGGTTCATGCCAGGTACGTCTTATGCACATCGCACATGAGAGGTTACACTGATTGGTGACCTCTAAGTAAATTCGGTTCAATTGCCAGACAGAACGATTTAAGCGAAGCGCAGTTTGTTCTTCCGAAACAACAAACTTCGCCCCGGGTTTCAATCCATACACCCGAGCAAGTTCATCGGGTATGACCAAACGTCCCTCATTATCCACATAACCCCATTTGGCCATTTGATACCACCCTTTGCGGAAGAAAACACATTCAATCCTTCTAATCATCTTATCGAATCCATTATGGATCGAATAAGTGCCAAACATCATCCCGAATTCTGCCAATCTTCCACACTCCATTCCAAATTAATGTTATCCTTAAATCAACTAAGGAGGTTTCATGGAACGTAGAGCAAAAATCGTAGGCACAATTGGTCCTGCATCTGAAAGCGAAGATATCCTACGCCGCCTCATCGAAGCGGGCTTGGATGTCGCTAGACTTAATTTCTCCCACGGCACTCACGAAGAACACGCCGCCCGAATCGCTACTATTCGTAGAATTTCTCAAGAGTTAGACAAACCGATTGCCATTCTCCAGGATCTCCAAGGCCCTAAAATGCGGGTGGGGGATTTGCCAAAAGAAGGCATTCCTCTTAAAGAGGGCGAACGAATATTGCTGGCCCCAAGCGAACAACTACGGGATTTTGCCTATCGTTACAGTGAACATACTCTTATCCCTATGGAAGTGCCCAACCTTGCCCAAGCGGTGAAAAAAGGCAACCGTATTTTGCTGGATGACGGCCACCTCGAACTGGAGGTCTTGGGCGTCAAAGATGGTATCATTGAGGCCGAAGTTGTTCTGGGAGGGATCCTATATTCCCATAAGGGTGTAAATCTGCCTGGTGTATCATTGGGAATTCCTTGCTTTACCGAAAAAGACCGCACGGACTTGGAATTTGGTCTCCAAGCAGGGGTTGACGCAGTAGCCATCAGCTTTGTTCACACTGCAGAAGACGTTGAAACCGTACGTGACGCCGTTCGTCAGATAGCCCCCGATAAAGCCGACACGCCTATTATTGCCAAACTCGAGCGTCCCCAAGCCATTGAAAACCTGCACGAAATCATGCACGCAGCCGATGGGGTCATGGTTGCACGGGGGGATTTGGGCGTGGAAACCTCGCCCTCTAGCGTTCCGATTGTCCAGAAACGAATTATTGATATGGCCAATCGTCATGCCAAATACGTGATCACTGCTACTCAAATGCTTGACTCTATGATCAATAATCCACGCCCCACGCGCGCTGAAGCCTCAGATGTGGCAAATGCCATCTTTGATGGGACGGATGCTGTGATGTTATCAGGTGAGACAGCCAGTGGTAAATACCCGGTTGAAAGTGTAAAAATGATGGATAGCATTATCCGTGAAGCCGAGGCGAACGCCAAAACCTGGGGACATTACACCACGAGCCCTACCGACGCCAGTGAAGAAGATGCCTTTGCCATCACGCGCGCAGCGCGAGAACTGGCTCACGACCGTAAAGCCGCCGGGATCGCAGTATTCACCCAAACCGGGAAAACCGCCCTTTTGATGTCAAAATCTCGTCCCGAGGTACCCATCCTGGCATTTACCCCTGAAGAACGGACCTATCGCCGTTTAGGGATGTACTGGGGCGTTACCCCCTTCTTGGTTCCCTTCGCTTCAACCGTGGAGGGGATGATCCTTAGTCTCGAAGCCGCCATTCTTTCTGCTACCACTATTCAACCGGGTCAACAAGTTGTTGTTATCACCGGCTTTCCGGTTGGCTTACGTCGCCCTCCTAATTTCGCGCTACTCTATACCATTGGGGAATGGGGCGCAATTCGTTCTCATCCTCGGGTATAATTTTCTTATCTTTGGTTTATGAAAGGAATTATCCCATATGGTTATTATTGTTGCTGATACCACCTCAACAATCCCTACTGAAGAAGCCAAGCAACTAGGCATTCCTTATATTCCTCAGATCATCGTCATCGGTAACGAAACCTACCGTGATGATTATGAAATGGACTCCAAAACTTTCTTGCAACGGCTGAAAACCTCTCCAGTACTCCCCAAAACAGCAGCTCCACCCCCAGCTCTGTATTACCCCATTTATCAGGAATACGCTAAACCCGGCAACACAATTATTGTGCTCGCCCCATCAGCGGAGGTAAGCGGTACCTATCGTAGCGCTGAGGTTGCTGCGCAAGATTTTCCTCACGCTGACATTCGCATCGTGGATACTCGAACCATTGGTGCAGGTCTTGGCACCTTAGTACGCTTAGCCCATCAATGGGCTCAATCGGGCATGGGTGCTGATACTATTGTGCAGAAGGTCAAAGAGTGGGCGGCTCGAGAGCGGGTTTACTTTGTAGTAGATACGTTGGAATACCTGCATAAAGGGGGCCGCATCGGAGGGGCGCAAATGCTGGTGGGAAGCCTGCTTCAGATCAAGCCAATTCTCCAATTTAAGAATGGTCGCACCGAGCCGGTTGAATCCCAGCGGACTAAGCGCCGCGCAATTGAGCGGTTAAAAGAACTGGTTTATGCAGACTGTCCGCACAATGATGAGGCATACCTTGCAATCATGCATGGTGATGCCTTGGAAGAGGCTCAAAGGCTGGCCGAGGAGTTTAAGACCCATCTTGGATTGAGCCGAGTCGCCATTTGCGATCTTCCACCCGCGATCTTGGTTCATGCGGGACCCGGCGTCCTGGCAGTGAGTTACTTCACTCAGGGATAAGTCACAACGCGTCTTCTAAAATCGCCGTAAGTTCATCCGATGTCAGTGGGATCGGGTTTCCTTTCATACTACTGGCGCGGAGACTTCGCTCCACTACCACCGGGATATCTTGCCACGTCATTCCATACGTGCCCAGACCGGGGATTCCGAATTGGCTGACCATCTGCTCCAACCATGCCACCCCATCCTCAGGTTGAGCATTTGGGCGCTGAGTTAACCAACCCGCGATGTCACGATATCGCTCAAGCGCAGGGTTTTCAGGCTGGCGATTCCGCAAGGCTTTGAGGTTTGTTCGCACCACTAGTGGTAGCAAGCGAGCACAAATTGCCCCATGTGGTGCTTTAAACATTCCACCAATGGGAGCTGCCAGGCCATGCACAGCCCCTAAACCGGCATTGGCCAAGGCTAAGCCACCCAACAGACTTACCCACGCCATTGTTTTACGCGCCTCTTGATCTGCACCATCCTTGAAAGCAGCGGGTAGCGCTTTACTTACTCGTTGTAAACCTTCTCGGCAAAACATATCCGTCATCACATTGGCACGCACAGAAACATAGGGTTCTAAGACTTGGGTCAAAGCATCCATGCCAGTATAAGCCGTAATTGAAGGGGGTACAGAACGAGTCAAAGCAGGATCCACTAAAGCCACGGCAGGCAACATAAGAGGGCTACGTAAACTCACCTTGATCGCAACATCAGGAACCCCTAAAACAGCGTTACGCGTAACCTCAGAGCCAGTTCCAGCTGTGGTTGGAATCGCAAGGCATGGTGCCGCCGGTACTTCTAAAGTTTTACCTGCGCCGATCACTTCTAAATAATCTTCCAATTGTCCCGGGTTAGTCAACATTGCCGAAACTGCTTTGGCCGTATCGATAACGCTACCGCCACCAAAACCGATCACACAATTACAACCAACCTCTTTAGCCTGGGCGACGGCTTGCTTGACCAAATCAACCGTGGGTTCACCATCAACAATAAATTCGTGAAATAAGACCTGATTTTGACGAAGAAGTTCTCTCAACCTATCCTGATCTGGGTGATATTTGCCCCGGACTAAAAACGCAACGTTCCCCAGCATGCTGGCAATGCGACCGCTTTCTTCAAAGACACCCCATCCAAAGCGAATGCGATGCGCTGTGGCAAACTCAAAGGTCATCATTGCCATTCCTCATCGCTTGGGAAGAGGTTAAGGTAACGAACCCCTTGACGAGGTTCTACCATCATATCAGCCACAGTGTCGCGCCATTTTTGGTAATGGGTGGTTTCCCGATGTTTAGCCTGGTCCTCAGGTTGACGATAGACTTCAACTAGAACAAAACGGGTGGGATCTTCTACTTGCTGCAGGACATCAAATCGCACAATCCCCGATTCTTGCACACTATGACGGGCATTTTCTAGCGTCACTTGAATAAAATCGTTAACGCTTGTTTCCTTGACGTGCACATGGACCAAAACAATATGCATGGCCAACCTCCGACTCTGCTGTGAATATAACATCACTACAATTTTATCTCAGAGTCCTGTTGAGGGTCTGATAAAATTTTGGTAGGTAAATGATGAGGCGCTCTAATGGAACATATTGAGATCCTCTACGTCGATGAGGACATATTGGTCATTAATAAACCCGCTGGAATCCTGACCATCCCAGATGGTTATGATCCCGAAAAACCCTTTCTAACTCACCTTCTCAGAGAAGAATTTGGACGGCTGTGGACCGTCCATCGCTTGGATCGGGATACAAGCGGCGTCCTGCTCTTTGCACGCACCCCACAGGCACATCGTGCTCTTAATGGTCAATTCGAGCAACGACAAGTGCAAAAAATTTACCATCTTGTCACCTTTGGTCGCTTGCCACATGAAGAAATCGAGGTCAACTACCCGCTTATGGTAAATGGCGACCGACATCATCGCACAGTCGTAGACCTCTCTCGTGGTAAGCCAGCCCGTACGATTTTTCGCCATTTATGCTCTCTAGGAAGGGAATTTTCATTGGTAGAAGCGCAGCCCTTAAGTGGCTACACGCACCAAATTCGCGCCCACCTCACGAGCATTGGTCTTCAAATCCTTGGAGATAAACGTTATAAACCCCATCCCATATCGGAAAGATATCCCTCATTTCCTTTACCCACTGATACCCCTGACTTTGAGCGGGTTGCCCTTCACGCGTATGCTATGACCTTTTGCCACCCTTCCCAATCCTCCAGAGAGATTACTGTGGTTGCATCGTATCCTACTGACCTCTCAACCCTGATCGAGATCCTTAGATGTAAATAAAGCAACATCCCGGCCATTGTCAACCGGGATGTTGCTATTCGTCCTCTCGTGAAAATTTACTTAGATGCCTTATTCTAGTTCAGGGACAGGGCGCTTGCTTTGGTAAATGGCCCAGACCATTCCAGCAAACAAAATCACAATGGCTACCCAGATGATCGGATCGCCCAGCCGCGCCCGCACAATCAACGGCGCCGCCAAGAGGCTGACCAGATTGACCACCTTTATCATCGGGTTAAGCGCTGGACCAGCCGTATCCTTTAGAGGATCACCAACGGTATCACCGACCACACCAGCCTTATGCCGCTCTGAACCCTTGCCAGTATTTTGCTCTAAATTGCGTGGTTCGTCCTCAATAGACTTTTTGGCGTTATCCCAAGCACCGCCAGCATTAGCCATAAAGACTGCCAGTAACTGACCGCTGAGGATGACACCCGCCAGATATCCACCGAGGGATTCGACTTGCAAGATCAAGCCCACGAGTAACGGCATCGCAATAGCGATCACAGCCAGTGGGATGAGTTCCTTCTGTGCCGACCGTGTCGAGATCGATACCACGCGTGCATAATCGGGTTTCCGTGTCCCTTCCATGATGCCGGGAATCTTAAATTGATTACGCACCTCTTCCACAATTTGTCCCGCTGCGCGCGAAACCGCGCGAATGGACAGAGAACTGAAGAGCCAAGGAAGAGCCCCACCCAAAAGGAAACCGATGAACACAGTGGTATCCGAAACCCGGATGGACTCCAAAGCACCGGGCATGACTCGATTGACATCGGTGATATAAGAGGCAAAGAGACTAACCGCCGCAATCACTGCTGAAGCAATCGCAATCCCCTTGGTTATGGCCTTAGTCGTGTTGCCCACAGCATCCAAATCGGCCATAATTTGCCGCGCCTTGAGTGTGACCTCATCGGTCATGTCGTGCCAGGCCATCTCGGCAATCCCATTGGCATTATCGGAGATAGGACCATAAGAATCCATGGCGACGTTGTTACCGGTATGGCTGAGCATACCGATGCCGATCATTGAGACTGCGTATAAGACAAACTGTGGACCATCTGCCTGGTAAATAAGCAGCGCACCAACAAACGAAATCGCAATCACCACCAGTGCCCAGACACTTGATTCCATCCCAACGGCTAAACCGGAGAGAATTGTAGTGGCAGGGCCGGTCTTGGTTGCTTTGACAATTTCTTGCACTGGTGCTCGCTTCGTTGACGTAAAATAGGAAGTCAACGGATTGAATGCTACCGCCAACCCCACCCCCAACGTGGTCAGCAATCCCAAGCGCCAGTCATGGGCATAGAAAATAGCTAGCAGGAACGAGAAAAGGATGGTGTTGACGCTGGAGACCTCGTAGGAACGGAACATCGCCTCTTCAGCATCGTGAGCACGCAAAAACTTGAGCGGGAAACGCTCCCAAATTGGCACCGTGAAGGTACCAATGATCGAACTAATGACACCAATGGCACGAATAAGTAATGGATAGACAATCCACTTAATTTCACCTGTGGTTTCAAATAACGCCAACCCCAGGATCAACGCCGAAACAATGGTTACCTCATAGGATTCGAAGATGTCTGCCGCCATTCCGGCACAATCTCCCACGTTGTCCCCCACCAGATCGGCAACCACTGCAGCGTTGCGCGGATCATCTTCGGGAATATCCTTCTCAACCTTTCCAACCAGGTCGGCTCCAACATCTGCGGCTTTGGTGTAAATACCGCCTCCTACACGCATAAAGAGCGCCAATAGTGTTCCACCGAAGCCAAAGCCCAGCAAGGCATCCGGTGCAGCGCGACCAAAGACGATAAAAATGAGCGTTCCCCCCATGAGGCCCAAGCCGTCCGTAAGCATTCCGGTGATGGTTCCGGCGTAGTAAGCAACTGTCAGAGCCTCATTAAAACTACGTCGCGCCGCAGAAGCCGCGCGCACACTGGCCTGAATCGCCATGCGCATTCCCAATTGCCCAACGAGAAGAGAGAATGTAGCCCCCATAATAAAGGCTACCGTTCGGCCAACGGCAACAATTAGCACCACATTGCGCTCGCCCAAGTGGCCAAATTCACGGGTAGCCTCAGGGGTTGGTTCCACAATTGCCACACTCAAGAACAAGGCAATGGTCAAAAGCGCAATCGCGGGCAGTATTGTCCGCAACTGACGATTGAGGTAGCCTTCAGCCCCTTGTCGAATGGCTTCCCAAACCTCCTGCATTTGGGGCGTTCCTTTATCGTAACGTACAACCTTGGAACGCAGGAACCAAGCATAAAGCAAACTAATGACGGCGACAACCAATACTCCAAGCACGCCCAGTTGTTCAAACGGTGTCGTCAATCCGTGCCTGGAAAGACCCAGTATATCCATACTAGCCTCCAAAAAATGATTGGGTTTCGGTTAAGCAAAAATCGGTTGAGTTAATGTGCCCCCCGATTTTCGCCTTGTGCCAGAGTTTATTGTAATCACCCGGCCCTCCCTGTCAAATCACAGATGATCATATCTTATCGCACCGTCGTTTCAACGCTAACCGGATTGCTTAACTCACCAATGCCCTCGATGGTGATACTAACAAGGTCGTTTGGATAAATTGGTGATACACCTGCTGGTGTACCAGTAAGGATAACATCGCCAGGCTCCAGAGTCATAACTGAGGAAATAAAAGCAATCAACTGGGCTACCGAGAAAACCATATCACGAGTCGAGCCAAATTGACGGACTTCACCATTCACTCGACAGATAATAGGCAAATCTCTAATATCCAGATTTGTTTCCACCCATGGTCCTAAGGGACAAAAAGTATCAAAACCTTTAGCGCGTGTCCATTGTCCATCACGGCGTTGCAAATCACGCGCAGTTACATCGTTTCCAATGGTATAACCAAACACATACTTATCCGCCTCATCCGTACTGATCCACCTTCCCCGCCGTCCAATAACGACCGCAAGTTCTGCTTCATGCTCAACTTGTTGCGACTGGGGTGGCAAGACGATATAATCTCCTGGACCTATCACCGAAGAGGGGGGCTTAAGGAATAATAAGGGTACCTCAGGCACTTCGACACCGTGCTCGTGAGCATGTTCAACGTAATTTCGCCCTACGCAAATAATCTTGCTGGGTTGAACCGGCGCCAATAGTTTAACAGCGGTAATCGGCAACCGTGCTTCCAGGCGCCGATATTCACTGAAAGGATCCCCTTCAATTGGCCCCACAAAATCTCCGTACACCCAACCATATTGAATTTCCCCCTCGTGAAGATAACGCACCAGACGCATCCATGACCTCCGTAATGACGCGGTTGCCAGACTTGACAACATATTATATAATAAAAATGCCAAGGGGATGAACGGCTTCGACGGAAGAGGCTGATCCCGAACGGCGAGCCGAGAGGCGCCGACCTCGTAAAATCAGCGCAAAAAATAAGTGCCAACCGCACGAATTACGCTGCTCTGCCCCTGGCTGCGTAAGCCAATAAGGGCGAGCACCCTGGCCTCCCAAGTGTGAGGCCACGTCTGCCTACCCCGCTGCCTGGCCGGTGGTAGAGCGGGCGTGAGAAAGCCAGGCTGCCGCACAGCAAGCCGCGGGCTGTGCGAAAGATAAAGCGGCTAGCGTGGCTCCCGTTCTGTTGGTCGTCGGGAGTAGCGCGAAAAGCAAAGACCAACTACGCTCGTAGATGTTCGAGGGTCGAATCTTTCGGACGCGGGTTCGATTCCCGCCATCTCCACTTCAAAAAGCGAGCCAGCAACGTATGCGCGGCTCGCTTTTATATCTCAACCACCAAGCCTTTTAGATAAAGCCCTTCGGGAAAGTTTAGAGCCACCGGATGATCTGGAGCCTGATACAGGCGCATAAGAATACGCCCCTCGACCCCTGCATCTAGTGCAGCATCGGCGACGATTTTCTGAAACAATTCCGGAGTCACGCCCCCCGAGCAAGAAAATGTGACTAAAAGTCCGCCAGGCCGGAGAAGCCGGAACGCCAACCAGTTGATGTCTTTATACCCTCGCGCCGCCCGGGCAATTTGTGCCGTCGTGGGTGCAAATTTCGGCGGATCAAGGATGATCAAATCAAATTTGCGCCCCACATCCCGGAAATGCCGCAACACCTGGAATACATCCCCCTCTACCCATTCATGTTGTTCAGGATCGAAACCGTTCAACTTCAAGTTCTCTTGAGCCAGCCGTAACGCTTCACCTGATACATCAATCGAACAAACCGATTTGGCACCCCCAGCCAGGGCATAGACCGAAAAAGCCCCTGTATAGCAGAAAGCATTCAATACCTCTTTTCCTGCCGCTAGGTGGCCTACTATGCGCCGGTTCTCGCGCTGATCGAGATAAAAACCGGTTTTCTGTCCATGCTGGATATCCACCCAGAAACGATGCCCATACTCTTGAATTTCGACCACTGGTGGAGGCAAAGTTTCCCCGCAGGGGCCAACTCGCAAGGTTAAACCTTCCAGCGATCGAACTTCAACATCCGAGCGCTCGTAGATATGATCAAACCCGGTTGACTGGCGCAAACTCCTGAAAATAACATCGCGCCAGACCTCCATAGTCACAGTCAAGATTTGTACGACCAACCAATCTCTGTAACGATCCACTATCAGGCCGGGCAAACCATCCGATTCGGCGTGGATCAGCCGGTAAGCGGTAGTAGATGAAGCACTTTGAAGATGCCACCGCCGCGAAATAGCTTTTGCAATCCGCCCCTCGAAAAACTCGGGCCTAATCGCTTCGTTTACATCCCAACTCCAAATGCGCGCCCGGATCGAGGAACGTGGGCTATAGCCAGCCCATGCTAGCCACTGCCTTTGGGAGGAATAAATAGCGACCGTCTCACCAGGCTCTAGCTCACCTTCAACCTTCTCAATAGCCCCCGAGTAAATCCAGGGGTGCTTTTGAAGCACAGACTTCTCTCGCCCCGGCTTTAGGATAAGTCGTTTGATGCCCACTTATTTACGGCTCCGAGCAGATGAATGTTCAACCATAGCGATTAATTCCTCTTCGGTGAGGATGGGCACACCAAGAGCCCGCGCACGTTCAAGTTTTGACCCCGGATTCTCTCCCACGATCAAATAACTGGTGTTCCGTGATACGCTTTCGCTCACCTTACCGCCGTGGGATTGAATATACTCCTTAACTTCTTCGCGTGAGAAACGTTTGAGCGTACCGGTCACGACAAAGGTTAAACCAGCCAAAGGAAGCGGAACCTCGGGAGCAACTTGTTTCTTCTCAACCGGCCAAACGCCAGCGGCCTTTAGTTTTTCAAGAACCTTACGGTTAGTCGGGCGCGAAAACCAGTCCACAATGCTTTGGGCAATATTTGGGCCAATCCCTTCAATTTGCTGTAACTCATCTTCAGTTGCTTGAGACAAAGCATCCAGGTCAGGATAAATCCCCGCCAGCGTAGCCGCCATTACCTCTCCAACCCCGTGGATTCCTAAAGCATTTATCAAGCGCGCCAAAGGGCGACTCTTTGAGGCTTCAATTGCCCGTAGAATGTTATCTGCCTTTTTGTCTGCAAAGCCCTCAAGGGTCAACAAATCCGCCTTTGTTAAATAATATAAATCTGCAACATCGTGAACCAGTCCTTTTTTAACCAATTGCTCCACAATTTTAATACCCAAGCCGGTGATATCCATCGCCGAACGCGATACAAAATGCTCAACATTCCGAATGATTTGAGCCGGGCAGGCGGCGTTAACGCAATACCATGCCACTTCACCTTCGTAATGTTGAACCGGCTGTCCACAGGCCGGGCATGTCTGAGGGGGCTCAAAAATGCGTTCTTGCCCGGTGCGTGCCTCAACGATAGGCCCTACAACATAGGGGATCACATCACCGGCGCGTTTCACCAACACCCGATCCCCTATACGGATATCCTTTTCGGCAATGTAATCAAAGTTATGTAGCGTGGCTTGCTTAACGATAACCCCACCAATCTCAACCGGCTCTAAGACCGCTGTGGGTGTTAACACTCCCGTTCGCCCTACACTGACTTCAATATCACGCAAAATTGTGCTCACCTCACGCGCTGGGAACTTAAAAGCCAGCATACCCCGCGGATCCTTGCCTACCACCCCAAGCGAATCTTGTAAACGTAAATCATTGATTTTGATCACAATCCCATCCGCCTCAAACAGCAACGTATCCCGTTTATCCAGCCAGCGTGCACAAGCCTCAAGCACTGCATCAAGATCGGCACAATACTCCGCATCTTTTGATACTGGAAATCCCAATTCCTTGAGATACTGCAGAGTCTCCCATTGAGTCGTCGGGACTGAGTCGCTGGCATCAACAATTGCATAGGTCAACAGTGTCAAAGGTCGAGAAGCCGTAAGCGAGGGATCTAACTGGCGCAAAGACCCGGCGGCTGTATTACGCGGATTTAGATAGGGTTTTTCACCGGCCTCAATCAACCGCCGATTGAGTTCCTCAAAGTCTTTAATGGTGATAAAGGCTTCACCTCGCACAACTAAGCGTTCTGGTGGCTTTAGCGCTGACTCTTGAACGGGGATACGCAAGGGCAAGGCACGTACTGTGCGCAAATTCGCCGTAATGTCCTCGCCCACCTCCCCATCGCCCCGCGTTGCCCCCAAGACAAACTGGCCATTATGATAATGAAGCACTACGGTTAGACCATCAATTTTAGGTTCAACCACGAAATCAGCCTGGCGTACGCGTTCATCCAGGCGCACCAAGCGTTCGTACCAAGCCCGCACATCGTCTAACGTAAAAGCATTGGCCAGGCTGAGAATTGGGCGAGGATGGTGCACCTTATTGAAGCGCTCTAACGGTGGACCCCCAGAACGCTGACTAGGCGAGTCCGGAGTCACCCAATCGGGATGGGCTGCCTCAATTTCGCGTAAGCGCGCCATCAACCGGTCGAATTCATAATCGCTGATCAGAGGGGAATCTAGAACATGGTAACGATAGTTATGGTAATTAATCTCGCGCTTCAAGCGCTCATATTCATCGCGCAGTGCTTCCAGAGATGTCGTTTCCATAGCTATCTGCCCTCCTCTATTTATTATAGCAGGCCGATTAGACTCCGCCCTTTAAAGGTCCTCATTGGCGAAGATGAGTGTGACAATTCTGCAAACCAATGTGAGGTTAATCCAATTGTGCCCGACCAAGAAGCATGCTACACTAATCCTTAGAGTTTAGGCTCGAGGAGAAAATGCAATGAGCGCTGGAAAGATTATCGCTTACATCGTAGCCGCTATCTTGATCTTCTTCGGGGTGCTTTTTATCTGGGGGGCAACCGGGGATCAAGGTGACCTGATGTGGATTCCGGTGGGACTGATCACCATTGCCCTAGGGTTAGTGCTGATTTTTTGGGCTGCGCGGCGCCCCAAGCAAGATGTAGCCCCACAGGTAACTCTCAAGGTGGATCTTCCCGGTAATATCAATCTGGATACGCTTAAGTGCAAATCCTGCGGCGGCGCGTTGAAAGCCGAAAACATTAAAATGGTAGCCGGAGCCCCTGTGGTAACCTGTCCTTATTGTGGCACGACCTACCAATTGACCGAAGAGCCAAAGTGGTAAATTATTCACTCCAGTATGTTATTAAATTGAGTGGAACAATGAAACGGTGGGGATTTCCAATTTTCATTCTCTTTTGGCTGATATGTCTATTGGGATTTCAATCCCCAATCGCCTTAGCACAAAGTTATGCCTTTGAAGTCCCGCGTCAAGAGGTTGACCTTTACGTTAACCCAAATGGAACGATCACCCTCTATTACGAAATTGAATTTCGCAACCAGCCCGGAGCCAGTCCCATTGATGTCGTGGACATCGGCCTTCCCAATGAAAATTACCGCCTTTCAAAGGTAAAAGCCGAAATTGACGGTTTTCCTCTAACGGACATTGAACCCTCTCCTTATGTGCAACCGGGGATTGCCATTGCATTAGGTAACCATACCATTTCACCGGGATCCACAGGAACGCTTAAGGTAACCATCGCCGATATTGAGGGAGCAATTGGCAAATCAACGCTAGACCTATCCGAACCTTACGCTAGTATTGTCTTCAGCCCCTCATGGTTTGATAAAGCCTTCGTCCGAGGAAAAACCGACTACACAATGACCATCATCCTGCCACCCGGTCTAACAACGGAAGAGCCACGATATCACAAACCCAGTGGCAATTGGCCGGGTAGTGACGAACCTTACACCAACCTTGATGCTCAAGGGCGTGTTTATTACACCTGGCGCTCAGCCGAAGCCAATGTCTATACGCAATATATCTTTGGTGCCAGCTTTCCGGCACGGTTGATTCCTGCCACTGCCATTGTTGCCACCGAGGTTCCCAATCCGCGTTCTTTCCAAATCAATGAGGACATAATCGGCCTTCTCTGTTGTCTGGGTTTTATGGGCTTCATTGTGGCAATCGCCTACGTGGGTTATCGCTCGAGCAAAAAACGGCGTTTGCAGTACCTGCCTCCCAAGATCGCCATTGAAGGCTATGGGATCAAACGCGGCCTAACTGCGGTCGAAGCCGCTATCTTAATGGAACAACCAGTGGACAAAATTCTCACCATGATCTTGTTCTCCGTTCTCAAAAAAGGGGCAGCCACAGTCATCAAACAAGAGCCACTTGAACTCGAGATTACTCAACCCCTGCCCGAAGGTTTACAGCCTTATGAGATTGAATTTCTTGAGGCCATGCGGCGTAAAGAGACCAAGGAACAACAAAAAGGCCTACAAGAGTTGATGATTAACCTCATCAACACGGTTTCGGAAAAAATGCGCGGTTTCAGCCGTAAGGAAACCGTTGCTTATTACGAAAGCATCGTCAAGAAAGCCTGGGATCAAGTCAGGGCTGCCGAAACTCCAGAAGTTCGTGCTTTAATCTATGACGAAGTGATGGATTGGACCATGTTAGACCGGCGCTGGGAAGACCAAACCCACGAGGTTTTCGCTCCTGGACCGGTCTTTGTGCCGACTTGGTGGGGACGATATGACCCAGTCTTCCGCCGTTCTATGCCAGCGACTCCGGTTTCCACATCGGGTGGCGGTTCAAAGACCACCGTCAACCTTCCCAAACTGCCAGGATCCGATTTTGCGGCCTCGATGGTGCGTGGGGTTGAGGCCTTCTCAGCCAGCGTTATCGGCAACGTGACCGAGTTTACTGGCAAGATTACCGCCCGCACCAATCCTCCCCCACCCCCAACCTCTTCCTCAATGGCGCGTCGGGGTGGAGGGGGTGGCTCATGTGCTTGCGCCTGTGCGTGCGCTTGTGCAGGTTGTGCATGCGCGTGTGCGGGCGGTGGACGATAAGGGTAAAAAATAACCATGGGTTGGTGGAACGCGCTCTCCCCCTCGCAAAAAGCCCTTGATTTGCCTTTACCAGGGATCTATCACTTTTTATGCCAATCCTCTGAGAACAAAGTGCGCATTCATTTGCGTATTGAGCCCGGCGGGCAAGGCAGTCTTTTGATAAACGCCAGCCAGATTTATCATCTTAATGCAACCGCAGCGTTAATGGCTTATTTTATCTTGTCTGGTTATCCTGAGAATGTGATCATTAAAACCCTGGTTGCCCATTTTAGAGCCCAAACCACTCAAGTTAAGGCAGATCTCGACGATTTCCGTTTACACCTCAACGCACTCATTAAACCCAACAGCGTGTGCCCCATTTGCGACCTGGATTTAGAAACACTCCCGCCGTTTTCTTCCCGCTCTAGTGCCCCTTATCGAATGGACCTGGCGCTCACTTATCGCTGTAATAATGATTGTGCCCATTGCTACAACGCCAGACCTCGGACTTATCCGGAGCTAGAAACCGAAACCTGGAAACAGGTGATAGATCGCCTATGGGAGATAGGAATCCCCCATATCGTTTTTACCGGCGGCGAGCCCACTTTGCACGAAGATTTACCTGTGCTGATCGCCCATGCCGAAAGTAGAGGACAAATCACAGGTTTGAACACTAACGGACGACGACTGCATGATCCCCGCTACCTTGACGCTTTATATGAAGCCGGTCTGGATCATGTCCAAATCACCCTCGAATCTCACGATCCTACCATCCACGATCGCATTGTGGGTCGCCCTGGAGCCTGGGCACAAACCGTCCAAGGTATTCGTAATGCCCTGAGACCCCCCTTTTTTGTCATGACCAACACCACTTTGCTCTCTTCAAACGCCCCCTACCTTGCTCAAACCCTGGACTTTTTGGCCGAATTAGGGGTACCCACGGTGGGCATTAACGGCCTAATCCACTCCGGAGGAGGTGCCACGGTTAATACCGGCATTCCCGAAACACAATTGCAAGATTTGCTTGCCTTGGCCCGCGAAAAAACTGCTCAGCACGGCCAGCGTCTAATTTGGTACACCCCCACTCGCTATTGTCATTTTGACCCTGTGTTGAATGGCCTAGGGCTTAAGGGATGCACAGCGGCTTGGTATAACATGTGTATTGAACCAAATGGCTTCGTTTTGCCTTGTCAGTCTTACTACCATCCTTTAGGACATATTCTGAATACCCCATGGGAAAGCATATGGAATCACGATCTGGCTGTTGCTCTGCGTGAACGCCATTATGTACCTGACGCGTGTGAGAAATGTGCGTTGCTCCAGGAATGCGGGGGTGGGTGCCCACTAACCTATGCCTTCAATCAGGCTGTTTCACCCAATCCAAACCCCTAAAACTCCATTGGTGGAGGCAAATATGAAATTCAGATGGCGTGAATGGATTGACCAATTATTTCCACCCCCATTTAATCCGCTTCCACCCGGTGTTTATAACTGGCAATCGCCACCTGATGCACCTCAACCGCACCGAATGCACCTGCGAATCGAATCTAATGGAGAAGGCATCCTGATTTTAGATGCCTCAACCGTTTTACATCTAAACCAGACGGCTACCGAATTTGCCTATCATCGTATCAAAGGTACACCATTGGAAGAAGTGAGCCGAGAAATTTCAAAGCGATACCGCGTATCGAAAGCTCAGGTTCAGGCGGATTACACGGCATTTTTAGAACGGTTGGAAACACTACTCACCACTCCTGATTTGGACCCCGAAATTTATCTGGATATGGAACGACATACTCCTTATCAGGAATCCCTAAGCGCTCCTCTACGCTTAGATTGCGCTTTAACATATCGAACCGAGGATGAATCTATTCGCCACGTCGCCCCGGTCGAACATGTGCGACGCGAACTGATCTACGAAGAATGGCAGCAATGCTTGCGCAAAGCCTGGGAGGCGGGTATCCCGCACGTCATCTTTACCGGCGGTGAACCAACATTACGGCCAGATTTGATTGACCTAATTGCTTTTGTAGAATCTCTGGGAATGGTCAGTGGTTTGCTCACCACTGGCCTACGGTTGGTTGAAAAAGAGTACCTCAACCGCATCTTAGCCAGCGGCTTAGACCATGTCATGATCGTCCTTGATCCCATGAACGAAATCTCGTGGGAAGCCATTCACGATGTACTGGCTGCTGATCTCGCTCTTACAGTGCACTTAACTATTACCCCAGAAAATAAAACCCAAGTCCAGGCTCTCATCGAACACCTTGCACGCATGAAAGTTGCCCGAATGAGCCTATCGGCCAGTCATCCTCACCTTGGTGAAACCTTACAACAAGCCAGGGACTTCGTAGCCCGTTTGGGCCTGCATCTAGTATGGGATCTACCCGTTCCCTATTCACACTTAAACCCGGTTTCGCTAGAAATTAACGTATCACCCGAGTCCCTTCCCCAGGGAGCTGGTATAGTATGGCTCTATGTAGAACCAGACGGCGATGTATTACCATTCCAAGGGGCAACAGAGGTCCTGGGAAATTTACTTACTGATCCCTGGGAAATGATTTGGAAACATGCCAAACAACGTTGATCTATTGTTTTGGCATCAACGATTCCTCACCCAAGCGGGGTGGAGTGCTCAAATTCGACAACACCTCCTGAAAGAAATTGGAAATCACTCGATTCGACGAATTCTCGAAGTGGGTTGCGGCACTGGAGCGGTTCTTTCAGATTCTATTTGGGAGCCTTATCTCTGTTACGGCCTGGATATACAATTTTCCTATTTATCACATGCCAAACACCTGCTTCCTTCTAGCCATTTGTGCCAAGGTGATGGCTATAATCTACCCTTTGCAGCGAACACATTCGATCTTTGCTATACGCACTATTTTTTATTATGGGTTAACCCAGAGCACGTAATGAGAGAATTGATGCGTGTCACTCGACCAGGCGGTTTTATTGCAGCCCTAGCCGAACCGGACTACGGCGGACGCATTGACTATCCCTCTCCTTTGGAAACACTAGGTCAATTACAAATTACCGCTATTCAAAAAGCAGGCGGCGATCCCTTCATAGGGCGAAAACTGGCTTCATTGTTCTCAAATAGCGGGCTTATCAATCTTCACGTAGGTGTCTTTGGGGCATATTGGAATTACCCTCCCGATCTCGAGATCACCTCAAGTGAGTGGTTGGGATTGAGAATTGATTTACAATCCATTCTGCCTGCCAAAGATATAGACTACTGGCAAGCGCTTGACCTCAACGCCTGGGAAAAAGGTGAACGTGTCCTTTTTGTGCCCACCTTTTTTGCTTATGCCCAGAAACCTTAAAACTTTCATAATTTCTCGTTTTCCCTTGACAAGATAAAAAATCCCCTGTAATATTGCGCCATTATTTTTTTCAAGCACCTGACAAGTGAATAACGGGGAAATAGCGACTGAACCTTTCAGGACTTTACTGGAAGGCGACGAGGTGGAGGTTCCTCTCCGCGAGGAGAGCGCTAACCCTGCGGGGGAATAAATGCAGGGGAAAATCGGATAGATCAGCGGATGCCTCTGCAGCCCGACCACAGGCTTCTTTCTCCCTTCGGAAAAAGGTGGGGGTTCAAACGCGAGACGATCTCTCGCCCAAAACCCCACCAGTGGTAGTCAATTCGGGTTTTCACCTGTAATTGGCTTGATACTTACAGAAGGGCACCCATTCACCGCATTAATGGGCATGCCAGGCATGTCCATAAACTTTTTAAGCCAAGGAGGATAGTGTTATGGATACCGAAGAGATACTTGCCCGGGTTAGAGAAGATAATGTCAAGTTCATTTCTCTCCAATTTGTGGACGTGGTTGGTACTGTTAAGAGCGTAGATATCCCCGTTGAACAATTAGAAGGAGCGCTTGAAAACGGGGTCTGGTTCGATGGCTCTTCAGTCGAGGGTTTCGCCCGAATTCAAGAAAGCGACATGCACTTACATGTTGATCCAGATAGCTACGCCGTTCTACCTTGGACACCCACCGATATGCGTCGCGCACGTTTCTTCTGTGACATTTATCAACCCGATGGCACGTCCTTCCCCGGCGATCCACGTGGTACGTTAAAGCGCATCTTGGCAAAATTACGTGAAGAGCGTGGATGGGTGTACAACGTTGGTCCTGAACCGGAATTTTTCCTTTTCCGTCGTAACGGTCCCGAAACCATTCGTCCGGTCCCACATGACGTTGTTGGATATTTTGATTTTTCCTCCGATGATGAGGCTGTGCGAGTGCGCACCGAACTAATGGCAGCCCTGAAAAGCATGGGGTTAGAGGTTGAAGTTGGACATCATGAGGTAGCTTTAGGACAGCATGAGATTGATTTTCGCTTTGCGGATGCGCTACGCACCGCTGACAATGTTCTCACCCTCAAATATACTGTCAAGGCGATTGCCGCCCAGCATGGATTAATCGCTTCGTTCATGCCCAAACCTATTTTTGGGATTAACGGCTCAGGGATGCACTGCCACCAATCGCTGTTCGACTTGCAGGGAAATAACCTCTTCTTTGATCCCAACGATGAATTTCATCTCTCATCGGTAGCCTATGGTTTTATCGCCGGTCAACTTGCGCACGCACGCGCCTTAGCGGCTATCGTTGCCCCCACGGTTAATTCCTATAAGCGACTAGTTCCTGGCTATGAGGCGCCGGTCTATATTTGCTGGGCACAAATCAATCGTTCCGCGCTCATTCGGATTCCTCGCTATACTGCCGGACAGCACAAAGCTACTCGGGCTGAGTTGCGTTTCCCTGATCCCTCGGCTAATCCTTATCTGGCATTTGCCGCCATGCTCGTCGCAGGGCTAGATGGCATAGATAGCCAAATTCCTTGTCCCCCCCCTCTCAACAACGTCAATGTCTACGAATTAAATCACGAAGAAAGGGAAGAAATGGGAATCCGCGAACTGCCTGGCTCTCTCTATGAAGCCCTTCAGGAACTTGATCGCGATGAGATTATTAAAGGTGCCTTTGACCCCACATTGTATCAGGCATATCGCCGCGCCAAGTTAACCGAGTGGGACGAATTCCGTATCCAGGTGACCGATTGGGAACTGTCACGCTTCCTGGAAACCGCATAAGATCTCAAATCCGATACCATAAAAATATTGAGGGTGCGAAGGATATGCGCACCCTCAATTTTCTTCTTCTACTTGTTTACCCCAGGTATTAACTTCTAGAAGACTCGGCAGACTGCTCTTGAAGCGAAGGTTCTTTTACCTCATCTGCCCGCCGAAACACGGGTTTCGTATCACCTTCCTGATAATCCACGATAATCTTATCCCCAACCCGGAACTGGCCGGAGAGAATGCTCACCGAAAGCGGACTCTCGATGTATTTCTGAATCGCTCGCCTCAAAGGTCGAGCCCCAAAACTTGGATCGTACCCAATCTCTGCCAACCAACGCCGTGCCGCTGGAGTGAGTTCAACATCCAACCCGTGTTCTAATAACCGCTGACGCACCTCTTTCATCTGAAGATCCACAATCTTATACATGTGCTCCTGTGTCAGTGGCGAGAACATGATGATCTCATCAATACGGTTGAGAAACTCGGGTCGGAAGGTGCTCTTGAGCGCCTTCTGAATTTTTTCCTGATTCAACCGATCTTCGTCATTGTGACTTTCGGGCAAAAAGCCCAGTGTACCACCCCGCCGCACAAATTCAGTGCCGAGGTTGCTGGTCATTATGAGCACAGTGTTGCGGAAATCAACCACGTGGCCCTGCCCATCTGTCAGGCGACCTTCGTCCAAAATCTGCAGCAGAGCATTCCACACTTCAGGATGAGCCTTCTCAATTTCATCGAAGAGTATCACCCGGTAAGGTCGCCGTCGCACAGCTTCGGTTAACTGGCCACCTTCCTCATAGCCAACATAGCCCGGTGGAGCACCGAAAAGGCGCGATACGGTATGCTGTTCTCGATATTCACTCATATCCAGGCGTACCAAGGCATCTTCATCGCCAAACAGAAACTCGGCTAATGCCTTGGCCAATTCGGTTTTCCCAACGCCAGAAGGTCCAATGAAGATGAAAGATCCAATCGGACGACGGGGATCTTTAAGCCCCGCCCGGGCACGTCGGATTGCATCCGCAATGGCTTTGATTGCTTCTTCCTGTCCAATAACGCGTTCGGACAGCCGTTCCTCCATGTGCACCAATCGCTCCGCTTCTGACTCCATCATCTGGCTGACCGGGATTCCCGTCCACTGAGCCACAACCTCGGCAATATCATTCACATCCACCACTTCATCCAACTTGTGTTCGGCTTCCCACTGATCTCGTAACGTTTCAAACTGTTCCTGCAGGCGTAACCGTTCAGCTTTCTTGCGCGCCGCACGTTCATAATCTCGCTCTAGCCCAGCCTGTTCCTCTTCAGCTTGAAGACGGTCAATTTCGGATTTCATTTTCTTCAACTCTGGAGGAAGCGAATACAAGGCCACTCGCAACTTAGCAGCGGCTTCATCAATAAGATCAATAGCCTTGTCTGGCAAATGGCGTTCGGTCACATATTGAGCCGATAGACGCGCGGCCGCTACCAAAGCCTCATCGGAAAAACGCACCTTATGATGCGCCTCATACCGATCACGCAAGCCGCGTAACATCTCAATCGTTTCCTCAATCGAGGGTTCATCCACATAGACGGGAGCAAAACGACGCTCTAGCGCCGCATCTTTCTCAATATACTTGTGGTACTCATCCAGAGTGGTCGCCCCAATGCATTGCAGTTCTCCCCGTGCTAATGCCGGCTTGAGCATGTTCGAGGCATCCATAGCGCCCTGTGCCGCTCCGGCCCCAACTACGGTGTGGAGTTCGTCAATAAATAGAATAATCTCGCCCTCCGAACGTTGAACTTCTTCGATTGCGGCCTTTAAACGTTCCTCGAATTCGCCACGGAAGCGGCTTCCGGCAATCATTGCCCCCAGGTCAAGTTGTACCACCCGCTTACCCATTAAGATTTCCGGCACATCGTTTGCCGCAATTTTCTGGGCTAGACCTTCTACAATGGCCGTTTTACCCACACCGGCTTCACCAATCAAAACCGGGTTGTTTTTGGTTCGGCGGGAGAGAATCTGCATCACCCGTAAGATTTCCTGGTCGCGCCCGATCACCGGATCCAGTTTGCCCTCGCGTGCTAATGCAGTCAAATCCCGCGAGTACTTCTCCAATGTTCGATAACGCGTCTCGGCCTGCGGATCTGTCACCCGCTGCCCCCCGCGAATCTGCATGATGGCGTCTAAGACACGCTCGCGGGTAATTCCAGACCCCTCCAGCAAACGCGCCGCGGGTGTATTGCGTTCGCTCAGGATGGCCAAAAAGATGTGCTCCGTAGAGATATACTCATCTTTAAGCCGATTGGCCTCTTCGTTGGCCTGGTCAATTATGCGTTTCACCCGAGGCGTGATAAAAATTTGGCCCGCTCCACCTCCAAAAATGCTGGCTTTAGGGCTGGTGCGTAAGATATAATCCAGGCGGTCTGCCAGCATGCTGGCATCCACCTTAAGAATTTCCAAAATTTGTGGGATCACACCCTGCGGCTGTTCAATCAGCGCCAACAGAATGTGCTCGGTGTCAATCTGGTTATGGCCATAGCGCTGAATAATCTCAGCCGCGCGCTGCGCCGCTTCTTGCGCTCGTTCGGTAAATCGGTCAAATCGCATCATAGGCGTAACATCCTTCTAATAGCCAGAGTAAAATTATCTTAAGAGGATTATAGCACCTCTCGATTAACAAAATAGAAGCCTTGCATAAGAAATTTATATACGAAACAAACGATAAACGAGGGGGTTGACGGGAGCAGGAGTAAAATACCCTTATGACCGGAAGCATGATCAACGAGAAAACTCACCTTCGCCCTCTGCGCTTACCCCAGGATACTCAAGCCGTTGCTGATTTAATTGAGATCTGCTTTGCCGATACTATGGACCCCGATGGATGGGAATATTTGAGGCGCATGCGGGTTTGGGGAGCTCTACCTAATGGAAACCTCGGTCCATCCGTGAGTGGTTTTGTTTGGGAAGAGGATGGGCGTATTGTAGGCAATCTGGAGATCATTCTTCCCAAGACAACTTCACGTTATCCACTTATCGTCAATGTTGCTGTTCACCCCAACTACCGACGTCGCGGCATTGCCCGCCGTCTGACGGAAAAGGCCATCCACTATCTAAAATCCTGGAACTATCCTGCCGTTTGGTTACAAGTTCGCGCTGACAATCTTGTAGCGCTACGCCTTTATGAAAGATTGGGCTTTCAAGAGCGTGCTCGGCGCACTACATGGGTCACCAATCCCACTATCGTATTGCAAACGCACTTTTCTTTCTTATCTATTAGACCACGCCGTGCCCATGAATGGCCTTTGCATTCTACGTGGTTAAACCACATTTATCCCGAACAGGTCGCATGGAATCTATCGTTGGATTTTGAGCGCTTTAGACCCCGCTTTCTCAATGCCTTGCGCAATTTACTGGGGGAATTACCTTTATGGCATTTTACAGCGTTCGAGCAGAAGGAGTATCTTGGATTCTGCACTTGGGAGGCCACATCTCATTACGCCGATTGGTTATGGATTGCCCCTAACCCTCAAAAAACACCCCAAGCGCTACGTGTATTGCTTCCTTTAATGCGCCAAAAATTTGGTCGGCGTCGTCCTCTATCCATTAATTTTCCGGCGGGTGAATTTGATGAAACTTTTTTAGACTGCGGATTTTATCCCCAACAAACACTCATTTGGATGGAATTACCCTTATAATCACCCTAGAAAACTATTTTTTGGAGGAAATAGCAATGAAACGTTTCATTGTTCGCTTGCTGGTGACTGCCTTAGCCTTTTATGTTGCTGTCGCCCTGCTCAGCCCTCAATATATCCAGCCCTCATCCGATAACTGGTTGAGCTTTATTTGGTTAGCATTGATCTTTGGCATTATCAATGCAATCGTCCGTCCCATCCTGGTGGTTTTAGGTTGCCCTTTTATCATCCTGACCTTAGGGCTTGGAATTCTGGTGATCAATACGGCTTTGTTCGCCCTAGCCGGCTGGGTTGGAAACCAATTTGGAGTTGGCTTCACGGTCAGTGGGTTTTGGGGCGCCTTCCTCGGCTCGTTGATCGTCAGCCTTATTCTCTTTGTTAGTCAATTCTTTATCGAGGATATGCGCAAAAAGTAAACCCTCAAGCAGGGGGTTCACAACTGTTCATTTATCCAGCACATCAGCCAGGCATTGGACGGTTGTGGTTTCTAGATCAGAATGGGATACTGGTTTTTCTTTTTCATTTATCATTAGAGCCGCATCCCACTCCCAGGTATAAAGATCAGACAAAACGCGGTAAGCAGTCAGGTCAAGGTATAAAGGGGTCACAGACACGTAACCCTCTGTCAAAGCCCCTACGTCAGTCCCTGGTTCTGGCACACCTGTTGGAACATCACCGCCAATCCAATAATATGGCTTACCGCGCGGATCAATCCGTTCATCCAAACGATTATGATAAACGCGCAATCCCTGCCGGGTCACTCGAATACCCCGAATTTTGTCAACAGGCAGTGCGGGGATATTTACGTTCAATAAGACGTCTGATGGAATACCATACTTGAGAACTTGAGCCACAATCTTAAAGGCAAATTGAGCCGCCGGTTGGTAGTCTACGGTAGTCCTTCCATTTTCACAAATCTCTAGCGAAAATGCCACCGCCGGCACTCCAGCAATAACCGCTTCCATGGCGACGGTTACTGTGCCGGAGTAGGTAACATCATGCCCAAGATTGGCACCCTGATTGATTCCCGATACGACCAAGTCTATAGGTTTTTTGAAGAACCCCAGAAGTGCTAAGGACACGCAGTCAGAGGGTGCACCATCGCCAGCGTAGGCCAAAGCACCACCTACCAACCGGTATTCTCTGACACGCAAAGGGCAATCAAGAGTCTTTACATGTCCTCCACCTGACCAATTGCGTTCTGGTGCTAAAACACTTACCTCCCCTAGAGGTTGCATAGCCTGAACAAGAGCTAATAACCCTGGCGCTAACACACCGTCATCATTGGTTACTAATATGTGGGGACATCCTCGATTTTGCTCATTCATCTTATATTTACCTCTTTACTCAACAGCATACCTTTAAAGCCTTAACGCCCCTTTGAGGGGGTGTTAAGGTTAAATAAACGAATAGATAAAATTTGATCAAAAAGTTAGGTAGTTAAGCTCACAATGTTTGATCAGGGCAACACAAAACGTAAAAGCACATGGTTCCCGGCATCGCTGACCCAAACTCGCCCTTGGGAATCCACTGCTATTCCGGAAGGTAGACCAAAACCATCCGTTCCCGTGCTGTAGTCCCCCCATCCCCGCACAAAATTGCCCTGTGCATCAAATTCGAGCACTCGATAACCCTCAGGATCCGTTACAAACACATGCCCTAAGGGAGATATTGAAAGAAAAGGTTTATTGTCCAGCGATTGACCATACCACCCCGAAATCTCCCATTCGCGAACCGGGATAAAGAGGTTATTTGAAAAATCAGGCTTAATGACTTGGACACGTTGATTCCAAGTATCTGCTATGTAAATGTTTCCTTCCGTATCCACGTCAATACCTACGGGCTCATCAAACTTGCCGGCCTCTACCCCTGCACCGCCAAATTGGGCAATATACTGTCCCTCTGATGTGAAGATGACAACTCGCTTATTTCCTGTATCTGTAACAAAGACACGTCCTTGTGCATCCACAGCCACACCCCGCGGCCCCCAGAAAGCATCAGGACGCTCAGCCTGACCAAAATAACCCCACATGGTCACAAATTGACCATCTGGGGTGAACTTTTGAATGCGGTGATTCCAGGTATCGGCAACGTAAACACTCCCATCCGGTCCAACAGCTACACCCCAAGGCTCATTGAACGTGCCACCCGGTGCTTCTCCGGTAGAACTATCCGCAAAACTTCCCCATACCTGCAAAACCTCACCTCTCGCGCTAAGATGCTGAATGCGATGGTTGCGCGAATCAGCAACGTAAATTGAACCATCTGGTGCAATGGCAACGCCTCTCGGATTCTGGAACTGCCCTGGCTGATTCCCTGCCAAACCCACTTGTCCTATTACCAGGTCCGGCGTAAGTTGCACCATTCCCTTTTGATAGGGGTCCACCTCGACCGTAGGTACCTGCTCTGGCAGTACCCCATAATTCCACATCTGAGCCACAACATCCTTGCGGACATAAAAACGCAATTTTGCACTCGGTTCCCATTTCTCCAATGTCAGGTTCTGATTTCCGGTTAATTGCGCATATGCCGTATAATCCCGGTTTAGCCAGATTTGGAAAACTGCAGCGCGCATCTTGGGATCGCGGATAGCCCCCCAAATACGATCCCAAGTTAGGTTGTAATAATCCTGCATGGGCCACCACAGGCGCATATACTCAAACTGAACAAACTCACCTTTGGTAATCGCATCCAACTTGCTCCAATTGGCGCTGTTACCTGCGATGATGATTGGCACATCGCGCAAATCCCGCGTGGGGTTATCTGCAAAATAGCGTTTGTTGGGATAATCCCGGAAATACCACCAGTAGGGATAAAGGGCATCATTATCATAAGCCACCTGAATATCCAATCCACGCGTAAGACGACGTGAGATTTCTTCTACCTGCGCCAGGATCTCTTTAGGTCCGCTGGCTGCATGCGCATATACCAAAAATTCTTTTGCCGTATCATAGTTGATATAAGCTGCCGTTGCCGCAGTTCGAAAGGTAAGCACCCCTAAGAAACCAAAGGTATATAAGACAATTAACTTGATCCAATCTAATCTGCGCCATCCTCGGAAAACGTAAAATATTCCCCATCCACTTAGCAAAGCCGTCACACTTGCAAATAGAAATGTCGTCGTCACCTGAAGGTGTTCTAACGTATAACCACTAAAAGGCACCACCGGTCCGAGCCATGCCATAAGTGCGCCGACAATTGCACTAAGAAAAACTGGTATTAGTAATAAGCCCACCCATGCGCTACTCTGCTTCAAAAGTGACCAAGGGATACGATCTACTAACGCCCCTAACCCCCATCCTGCACCTAATAACAGGGGCAGAGCAATATGAACGGTCAGCCAAGGCATCTTTTCGCCCGCCAGAGAATAAGCCCCTAGACTGGTTACTCCCCAAAAGACCAACAAACCAAGAACGGGTAGGCTTTCCTCGACGGGTGGCTTTGTAAATTCAACCTTTGCAACATCTTCCGAAACCCTGGGAGTCAGATTTGCATCTAAATTTAATTGCGGATTTTCAGTAAAAGGTACTTCGATTGTTATAGGAGAGTCCCCTGGCAACTGGCTGAAACGGTGATACCGCCAACCGAAGTAAATTGCGAGCAGTGTTCCCAGTGCCGCGACATATTCATACATGGGAATTTGCAAAAAGGCGTAATAATACCACGGTTGAGTACCCCGATTTACTCCCTGTTGCTCCAACCAGTATCCAAGTGATCCCACAATTCCTGTAAAGAATCCAAATCCATTGGTAAACACCGTGGTGTAGAGCACAGTAAATATGCCATAGAATAGGACGAAATTCGTTAACCAAAGCCGCGGCTTCCACACCAGGCCTATGCCCAAAGCGACCAAGGTTAAGATCAGTAACACAATGCCACTACGGAGGATTCCCACCGATGAGTAATCCAAGGGATTCCAATTTTGCCCTAGAAGTACCCCAAAAATCTTGACCGGAAAGGCCGTCAATTGAGGCAAAATCAACGTACCGATCAAGAGGAGCATATCCAGGCTTCGTTCTTGTTTCAAAAATTCCCATCCTACCTCACGCAGCAAGATAACTCCGGCCATACCGCCTAAAACCACCGCCACTAACGCTAAACCGGCTTCGATGATCTGAAGCGGGTTTGCCCCGCCCGCCTCTGCTGGCGCACCAGAACGATTCGTAATAGCATTCCACCCGGCTAAAACGATTGCCAGAACGAGGACAAACAAAGCCCCGGCCAAAGCCAGATTAAACAAAAAGTGTTTCCGTGCTTCCGGCCAGGGGAAGTGTACACTTCTTACCATAAATAGGAGTGCCAAGAAGAGAAGCAATTGGGCGGTATAAATAAAGGCCGTTTCTTTGGTCGCGAACTGTAACGCAGTTACTGCAGTTAAAATGTAAAGCCAACGCCTTTCCCCGGCTTCCAGATATTTTAAAACCGCAAGTAAGGTGACAACCCCCCAAAAGGCAACAAACGCCTCATTACGTGTGTAACGGCCATAAAAAAGCATATAAGGGGAAATCAGAAAGAGAACCCCCGCAATGATGGCACCATTTCGTCCGAGATAACGTCGGAACCCCAATGTCACCGTCATAATGGTTGCCACGCTAAAAAGGGCCGCCGGTATTCGGGACGTAAAATCATTATCTCCAAACAAGAAATAGGAAAGAGCAACCACATGAAACTGAAATGGTCCATGGGTGATCGGATCATGCCGATACCCTCTCCCCATGTAGAGCTCCCAAGAAGGCACAACGTGATTGACCTCATCATGGCTCATCACCCGGTCACCCAGATGGTAGAAACGGGTGAAGAGAGCCAAACCCAGAATCACAATTATTATAAGCGTCTCCCAATGGATTTGAGGGAAAGCTTTCCATACCGGCCGGTCTAACCAGTGAACATTTTCAGCATGTTGAGCGTTCATCTTTGTGCGATCCTCAGATTGCAGGTTTGAGGTAGAATTTCAAAGCAGGTCTACATATGGCTGCCCAAACTAGCGAAATTATACTCTCATCTACTTCCTAAATCCCACCCATCCTGATGACCACTCACTTTCCATTAACGCCTTTTCTACCTGACGCCTACTGGGTTGTCCCTGATAAGTTTCTCGCTGGCGAATATCCGGGTGACCCAAATCTGAATCGCTCGCAGCAACGCCTGAATGCCTTGTTGGATATAGGGATTCGGGAATTCATAGACCTGACCTGGGAAGGTGAGCTCGAGCCTTATCGTGATCTGCTTTTTCAAGAAGCCAAGAAGAGAAACTTTGAAGTAAGCTACACTCGCTATCCAATCCCTGACCTGGGTATACCTACCCGAGTTACGATGCGAGCTATTCTTGATCATATAGACCATGTGATCTTAAACGAAAAAAGGCTATACGTACACTGCTGGGGCGGGGTTGGTCGCACCGGAACCGTGGTGGGCTGTTACCTGGTACGCCATGGCCTTAGTGGACCCGCAGCCCTCGAACGTTTGCAAATCCTGCGCCGAGAAACCGCAAAGTGGTGGCGTTCTTCACCCGAAACTGATGAGCAATGGGCGATGATTCTCTCATGGCAAATCGGTGAATAAATAGGAAAACGCTCATGATCTCCATTCTCCCGTTCCAACCAGAAGATTGCGAAGAAGCTATCGCCTTGTGGAAAACGAGTCCTGGGGTTGGCTTAAGTCAGACCGACACTCCCCAATCCTTAGCCCATTTTCTAGAACGCAACCCGGGCCTGAATTGGATTGCGAAAGACGAAAGTAAAATTGTAGGTACATTGCTATGCGGTTTCGATGGGCGGCGCGCTTATTTGTATCATGTGGCGGTCCATCCCGAATATCGCCGTCAAGGCATTGGCACAGCCTTAGTAACTCGTTGTCTAGATGCCCTAAAAAATATGGGGGTCGAGAAAGCCCATCTTTTCGTCTATACGGACAACGCTGATGGGATTGCATTCTGGACATTCCTCGGCTGGTATCCCCGCAATGAACTTCTCATCATGTCCTACAATCTCTAAATCTGACATTCAAAAAACCACTCCGTTGCAACCAAAAAATCGATTGAATAGGTTAATCTCTTTTGAGAATCAACCCATTCACCTAGTGGTTCCTCAAACCAAGTGCCAAAAAACAGATCCCCTGCCGGATAATTCAAGCAGGGGCTAGGTCAGATTGGTTCATACCTTCTCAGTCGGGGCGCCCGGATTTGAACCGGGGACCTCTGCGACCCGAACGCAGCGCTCTAGCCGGGCTGAGCCACGCCCCGTGGATTGATTATGATTATACCGCAAATGCTCTAAACCGCAACCTTTTTATTCCTCATTTTGGGGTAAATAGATTCATCACTAATTGAACATAAGTGCTATAATGTAAGCAGCCTTGTTTTGGAGAGTACGCTTATAATTATTCCATCCATTGTGAGAGGAGATATATCGATATGCCGCGCAAACCTGTTCCCCCCGCTCAGCCCCTTCCCAGTCACTCTGACTCCAATCCGGGCATGGACGAGGCCAAACGCGCCGTTTTGGATAAGGCATTGAGCGAGATTATTAAGCGCTATGGTGATGGCGCTATTATGCGCATGGGTGAAGCCCAGCACTTAACCGTAGAGGTCATCCCAACGGGTTCCCTGTCACTTGATATCGCATTAGGTGTGGGAGGAATCCCACGCGGGCGGATCACTGAAATCTTTGGCCCTGAAGCCTCGGGAAAGACAACCTTATGCCTGCATCTGGTCGCCGAAACCCAACGTATGGGCGGCACAGCGGCTTACATTGATATGGAACATGCGCTAGATCCCAGTTACGCCGCACGGGTGGGTGTCAATATTGAGGATCTGCTCATTTCACAGCCCGATACCGGCGAGCAGGCATTGGAAATTGCTGAAACACTGGTGCGCTCCGGTGCAGTAGACTTGGTCGTTATTGACTCAGTAGCCGCTTTAGTTCCTCGCTCCGAAATTGAAGGGGATATGGGCGATGCGACCATGGGAATGCAAGCCCGCCTTATGTCCCAGGCACTGCGTAAACTTTCTGGCGCCATTAACCAAACAAAAACGGCGGTGGTGTTTACCAATCAGTTGCGCCAAAAAATCGGCGTTATGTTCGGCAATCCTGAAACCACCCCTGGAGGGTTAGCCCTGAAATTCTATGCGTCAGTGCGCTTGGATATCCGCCGCATCCAATCCATTAAGGTTGGCGCCGAGGTAATCGGCAACCGTGTCCGCGCTCGTGTAGTTAAAAACAAAGTGGCGCCACCTTTCCGAACCGCCGAGTTCGACATCATGTATAACGAGGGCATCTCCAAGTTCGGTGATATTCTTGATTTGGCTACCGAATACGGTATTATCCAGAAACGCGGTGCCTTTTATTCCTACGGCGACATGCGCATCGGTCAAGGACGTGAGAACGCCAAGGAATTCTTACGCCAAAATAGCGAATTATGCCAAGAGATCGAGATTGCCATCCGTCAACGGGCTCTGAGCGGTGAGATTCCACTATCTTTGGCAGGCGGAGCTGAGGAAGCTGACCTTGAGGAATTGTGAACGCTAACGGTCATCCGAGACGCTTTCGATGCCCAACCTCCACCGGCTCTACCTGTTACTAGCCCTCCTGGGCGGGATTCTAACAGGTTGCAAAAACCTTGCACCGCAACGTTCCGTCGTTGATTACTCTCGCTCAACCCCATTCATTCCGCCCATTATTCCAACCATACCGGCCCAATCGAACAATCCCGCTATCGAGGCTACACCAACAAATCAATGTGAAAACAATCTCTCATTTATCAGCGACCTTACCATCCCTGATGGATCACAAGTTCCAGTTAATGCCATCATTGATAAAAGATGGGAAGTCATCAATAGCGGGACCTGTGATTGGGATGCCCGCTACCATTTGCGTCTAATTGCCGGCTCCATTTTAGGTGCAAACGCTTCTGAACAACCGCTTTTTCCCGCCCGCCGTGGTGAGCGTGCCGTATTGCGGATTTTCTTTCAGGCCCCGTCCAAAGAAGGACGCTATCGTAGTGCTTGGCAGGCGTTTGATCCTAACGACCTTCCTTTCGGTGATCCTATTTTCATTGACATTGAGGTCGTTTCCGCACCTCCAACACCATAATAAAAAGCCTCTGCTTTTAAATCACATACGTGCAGAGGCTTTTTTCGTTTCAGAGGATTGAATTAGGTTCCTTCCTCCCATGAACTCAAATAGGCTATTTGTTGTGGTGTCAGTGTATCAATTTCAACTCCCATAGCCGCCAGTTTTAGTCGAGCAATTTCACGATCAATCTCTTCGGGCACGCTATACACTTTTCGTTCCATTTTTGCTGCGTTCTTAACCAGATACTCCAGGCTCAGCGCTTGATTCGCAAAGGACATGTCCATCACACTAGCCGGATGGCCCTCTGCTGCTGCCAGATTAATTAAGCGCCCTTCACCCAGCAAAAAGATCGAACGCCCATCCTTCAATTCATATTGCTCGACAAAAGGACGCACAAGCCGTTTGTTAACTGCCATTTCCTCAAGTGCAGGAATATTGATCTCCACATTGAAGTGACCCGAATTCGCCAATACAGCGCCATCTTTCATCACTTCGAGATGATGCCGATCAATGACGTTAATGTCCCCGGTCACAGTACAAAAGATATCGCCAATCTTGGCAGCCTCAATCATTGGCATCACCCGGTAACCATCCATAACGGCTTCTAGGGCTTTGAGCGGATCCACCTCAGTCACGATCACATTGGCACCCATACCGCGCGCCCGCATAGCCAAGCCGCGACCACACCAACCATAACCAGCAACCACAAAGTTCTTTCCGGCCAAAAGGATATTTGTTGCCCGGATAATCCCATCAATCGTAGATTGCCCCGTGCCATAGCGGTTATCAAATAAATGCTTGGTCAAAGCATCATTGACCGCGATAATGGGATACGCCAATGCCCTATCCGCTGCCATTGCGCGCAATCGAATGACGCCGGTTGTGGTTTCCTCGGTTCCACCGATAATGTTGTCCAGCAAATCCCGCCGCTCTTTATGCAATGTGCTTACGAGATCAGCCCCATCATCCATGGTTAGGTGAGGTTTGTGATCCAGCGCTGCATGGATGTGTTTGTAATACACAACATTGTCCTCGCCCTTAATAGCAAAAACGGGAATTTCGTAATGGGTGACCAAGCAGGCGGCAACATCATCCTGAGTTGAGAGGGGATTCGAAGCCGTAAGGACAACATCCGCCCCTCCAATCTGAAGGGTATGCATCAGGTTGGCTGTTTCTGTGGTGACGTGAAGACAGGCTGAGATGCGTAATCCTTTAAGAGGTTGTTCTTTTGCAAACCGCTCACGGATTGAGGCCAATACCGGCATTTCGCGGGCCGCCCATTCAATACGCCGACGCCCTCCCTCAGCAAGTTTCAAATCCTTAACGTCGTATTTGATCATGGATTCCTCCGCGTCATATCGATAGAATCTTCAAGCAAGCTGACCAACGCATCATTTTCCCCAAAGTTTTGGCGAAAGCGCTGGACAAATTCCTCACGGGTAAAGACGTGGCTTTGAGGACCTTTTCGTTCTAGGCAGTATGCCGCTGCCAGAGCCCCCATTTGTCCACACGTCATCCAATCCAACCCAAGTTGAAAACCACGAATAAATCCGGCGCGAAAGGCATCCCCCACACCGGTTGGATCCGCAATGTGAGTGGGTTTAACCGCTTGAATTTGAAATTCCTTACCCTCAGCATAAATAATAGCGCCCTTTGCCCCCAAGGTTACCACAACTAAAGGAACGCTCGCGCAAATGGCCGCGGCGGTTAATCCGGTGTGTTTTTGGAGCAGTTCAAACTCATACTCATTGACAAAGAGTCCAAAGGCTCCTTCCACACCACGGCGTAATTCTTCGCCACTGACGCGTACAACCTGTTGGCTGGGATCATAAAAATACCGCACTCCCAACGCCTTACATTCCTCAACATAGCGATCCATAGCTACCGGATCGTTAGGCGAGATAATTACCAAGTCCGGAAGCCCTTCTTTGAATTCCATAAGGCTGAAATCACGCGCATAGGTCATTGCACCCGGGTAAAACGAACAGATCTGATTGTTGTCCAAATCGGTATTGGCAAAAAATGAGGCGGTAAATACCCCGGGGACAACCCGAATATAACGTGTATCCACACCAACGCTTTCCAAAAACTGACGATACTCCTCAAAATCCTCCCCTACAGTACCGAAAACAATAGGACGATCCCCCAACAGAGCCATGGTGTAGGCGATATTTGTAGCCACGCCCCCCCGTTGGCGTACCATCGAATCCACTAGAAAAGAAAGACTGATGGAATCCAACCGATCAGGCACAATGTGTTCGCGGAAATGACCCGGAAACGTCATTAGATAATCATAGGCGATTGAACCGGTGCAAATGGTTTTCATCTTCTCACGGCTAGGCGAAAAAATTTTGATTGCCCACTGTCTTAGGCTTGGCAATTATACCCCATTTAGGTTCATAGTTTTATGAATGCCACTGTTATAGAACAGCCTTATGGAGTGAGGGTTTGCGGATCATCGGATAGGGAGTAAAATCCAAACACCCAATAAAATCCTCACCAGGGAGAGAAACGATGATCACCATTTATCGCAGCCGAGAAGGTGTTCTTGAAACCGTTCCCAACATCGTCAGCGGATGTTGGATAAACGTAATTGATCCCACTAGTGATGAGATTGAAAGACTAGTTTGTGAAGGGATTCCTCAGGATTTTCTCACTTATCCCCTTGATTTAGATGAACGCTCTCGCACTGAACGGGAAGACGATGGCAAGATGCTCATCCTGCTTCGTATTCCTTATTTCCAAAGCCAAATGGTGGATGTGCCCTATATAACAATCCCATTGGGGATCATTCTTACCGATCAATTTATTGTCACTGTGTGCCGATACCCCAATGAGGTGATCAATGAATTCACCTCAGGTCGCATTCGCCATCTTTCCACTGCCAAACGGATCCGCTTTGTGTTGCGCATTTTGCTAAACACCGCCAATCTCTACCTCGCTTACTTGCGTGAGATAAACCACACTGTGGAAGCGGTCGAAGACCAATTACAACTTTCTATGCAAAATCGCGAAGTAATGGAACTCTTAAAATATCAAAAAAGCCTGGTTTACTTCACCACCGCCCTAAAATCCAATGAACTTTTACTCGAACGCCTACAACGAGCGCAATTGTTTCGCATGTACCCCGATGACGAAGATTTGCTTGAAGATGTCATCACTGAAAACCAGCAAGCCATCGAAATGGCGAATATCTCCAGCAGCATTCTCACCAGTATGATGGATGCCTTTGCTTCGATTATCTCGAATAACCTCAATGTTGTAATGAAATTCCTAACTTCGGTGACAATTCTACTCAATCTTCCAGTTATTGTGACTGGATTTTACGGTATGAATGTAGATCTCCCCCTTCAAGAGTATTCATTTGCCTGGCAAGTCATTTTAGTTATCTGCGTCTCCATGATCGCAATCACAGCAATTTATTTCTCCCGCAGGCGCTGGTTTTAGAAGTTACTCCTATAAATCTTTTCCAGTATAAAAATAATTGGCATGTTGATTCGAAAGCAAAGCATCTTTCAAAAATAAATCCCTGATTGGGAACCCAATATCCTTATGTTTACCTAATGAAGAAAGCCGGGTGAAAAAAATCGAGCCCGCTGTAAATCCGTGGAAACATGCGGTTTAAGTATGCCTGCCTGGAAATAAATTTTACCTCGGGTGCGAACCCTGCATGCCTTGGAAACCTTATAGAAATTGCCTGAGAGGATGAAATCAACACCTCAGGGGATACTGAAGACAACCGCCGTCCTTGGTCATCCAGCTAGATATTAGCCACCACATAATTGAGAAGGAAGCCGCTAAAGCCATCTTGGATGCTGCCTTGTGGGTGCGTGACGCGGTCGCGTTGGAAAGCCGACTGGTGGAACTGGAACAAAAACTGAATGAGGTGCTCAATGAACGAAGAAAAACTCAAACGGATTGAAAAACGACTAAACCAAGTGAGAGGCCGACGGTGCGGAACGTGCGGCTACCAGCCGGGTGGCAAGGTGCGCTTTATTGTGCACTTCAGCACATATGGTGACCCACCGCAACGGAACGAATATTGCCCGGAGTACGGCCGCCCGACCGTGGTTGTGGTCACGTGGGGTGACGTTGCGGATGAGGACAACGGCGGCGGCGAAGAGGGTGAATAACGCCCTTCACCATACGGCAACGAAGGCCCCCAAATTGCCCCTAGGACGCGCTAGGAAGCCCGGAGAGGGGCTTTTCTGTGCCAGAAAGGTAAAAAAAAGACCTGTACAGTTCAGAACGGGTGTTCTGGGGCTTTTTTACAAGTGATCCACCGGTGAGTGCCGCCGGTGCGCTTCCAGTAAGTCGTCATCCAGCCACTGGATATAAGCCCTTGTGGTGGCAATGTTCGCATGCCCCAGAAGGCTTTGCAGGCTGACGAAATCCATGCCGTTTTTGAGCGCGAGGGTGGCGAATGTCCGCCGCAAGGCGTGAGCCGAAAAGCGCACCCCCGACTTGTGGGATAGCCGCCGTAAGAGGACTTGCAATCCGTAACCGGTGAGGGGTTGTCCGTTTTCGGTCTGGATGGCGGGGGCGTCATCGGCTTGATTGGGGCATTCGCGCCAGTATTTGAGCAATGTTCGACGGGTGGTTGCGCCGACAACCGTTATCCGGTCTTTGCGGCCTTTGCCCTGCCTGACGCGCACCACGCCGGTTTGCAGGTCAATATCCGACCGCTTCGGGTTGCAGACTTCCTGACGGCGCAAGCCGCTATCCACTATCAAAAGCACAACGACTCTCTCCCTGAGGGTGCAAACGTTCAAAACCTGCTTGACCTATTCGGCGGTGAGGAACGGCAGGCGCTTCGGGCGGATTTTGGGCATGTCAAAGGTGACGGGGTGCAGAAGGTAACCCTCTTTATGCCAGAAGCGGAGCAGAGTACGGATGCAGCTGGCAATGGTATGGGTGGTTTGGCTTTCGGCGTTTTGGAACAGGGCCAGGTACTGGCGAACGTGCCGCGCGGTGACCTGGTCAGGTGAGGTGGTGCCCTGACGTTCCAGCCAGGTGATGAATTTACCCAGTGTTTGGGTGTAATTGGCAAGGGTTTTTCAGGAGCATTGCATGGCCTGACGCGAGAGGACAAAATCCGTCCAGGCATCACCCAAGGCCACAGACGCAATGTTAAAGGATTGGTTTTTGGAGAGATGAAGTCGTTGGGGGAGTGATTGAGACATAAAGACCGCCATATTTGGAGATTTGGCGGTCAAAACGGGGAAGAAACCGTACCTGTGGGCGGAACGGGACTCGAACCCATGACCTCCTCCTTGTAAGGGAGGCGCTCTAACCTACTGAGCTATCCGCCCAATAGCGCTTCCAAATTATAACTCAATTTCAAGGATTAAGCCTGCTACCCATCGCTTAGATCCGCCACATAATCGCCCACTAAGTTCTCAAAGTGAGCCCGCAAGGGACGCAGAATGTTTTCTTCCCACCATTTTAACACATCTTGAACCTCGCTCAAATCCACGCCATGATGCCAAACTCGAAACAGGCTACCGGTGCAGGTGGGTTCAATGCGGATTTCGACCTGCGAGGCATATGCAGAGGTTTTGCCACGAATCTGCCAGGTCATCTCTAAATGGTTATAAGGAACCAACCGCCGTAATATTCCGGTGACCTCTCCGCCAAGAAGCGATAAGTTCCCTCCAACGTGAGGGACGATGTGTGCTGGTTGACAGGTAATTTTGGCGAACTCAAAACCATCTAACCAAGCCCGAAACACTCGTTCCGGATACACTGGCACTTCAACCGCTAACTCAATGGTTGCAAACATTGTACACCGTCCTTTATGACCTTTAACTTTATATCCAAATACTATGGATTAGCCATAGGAAGCGAAAAGAAGAAAGTACTCCCCCGGTTAACCTCGCTCTCAGCCCAAATTCTTCCACCATGAGCCTCAACAGTATGACGCGCAATCGAAAGGCCCAAACCTGTTCCACCTCCCGAACGTGACTGATCGGCTTTGTAGAAACGCTCAAAGATGCGGGGTAAAGCCTCAGGACTAATCCCTACACCAGTATCTTTTACGTAAAAAACAACCTCACCATCTCGACGCTGAGCCCCAAGTTCAATCCGACCACCAGGTGGAGTGAATTTAATGGCATTGTGGAGCAAATTAATCAATACTTGTTCAATTCGTTCCCGATCTGCCAACACCATTGGCAACTCGGGATTTGTTAGTACTTCTAAGGTCAACCCTACCCGTTCGGCTTGTAAGCGCATACGAGATGCTGCATTTTCCAATAGCATCGATGGGGAAATCGGCTGCCGATTAAGCGGCACCTTACCCGATTCAATCCGTGAAAGTTCAAGCAACTCCCGTACCAATTGGGTCATATTGTCAATTTCCTTATCCATTTGCTCTAGGAAACGCCGCGCCATGAGAGGATCTTCCAATGCCCCTTCTTGCAACGTCTCGGTGAGTGCTTTCAATGTTGCTAGTGGGGTACGTAATTCGTGGGAAACATTGCTGATGAAATCTCTACGCACTGTTTCTAATCGCCTCACTCGGGTTAAATCCTGAATAACCAAAAGCACGTTATCTTTTAGTGTTCCCCCGAGTGGTGTTGCTATCGCCTGGACGAATGAACGATTGGGTGTCATTTCCAAGGTCAAATTGTACTGGCGATCGTGGTTGAGAGATTTTTGCCATAGATCCACTAATTGATGATGACGCACGACCTCAATCAACGATTTTCCTACCGATCCCCCCGGACGGCCCTCAAAAAGGCGTTCTGCAGCCGGATTCATTAAACGCACCTTGCCCTCGGCATCAACAATCACGACCCCATCTGTCATATATTCCAAAACTGCATCAAACTGAACTCGTTCAGTAGCCAAAGCCTCAATCTGAGAACGCAATTCGTTGGCCATAGCCGAAAATGCCTGAGCCAATAAGCCAATCTCATCCTTTCGGCTCTGAATCGAATCAAGGGAGGTTTCATTACCTTGCCAATTGCGAATGCGTTCCGTAAGATATTGCAGTGGTTCGGTAACCCATCTCGAGACGAGAAGCGTTACCCCTAATGCAGTGATCACCATTACCCCACCCAGTAGGATCAATAAATACGTGAATGATTTGAGGGCTTGATCTGCCTTATCCAAAAAAATGGCTACACGCAAAACCTCGATCGTTAAGGCATTGTCACCATTCTGCAGTGGAACGGTGGCAATTCCTAACCATCCCAGTGAACTGTTGACAAACTTAACCCCCGCTTCATCTGAAATAGCGCCAGATTGGACAATAGCACGTACACGATCAATCCTTGGAAAGGTCCATGATTCCCCCCATCCTTCCACTTTTATGTTGCCATTTGGATCGCAAATAGCCCCCCATGCCTCCACAGAACGGGAGAATTCCAATAGAGCGGATTGAGCCCTTTCTTGATTCCCTTCTCGTCGCAGATCCTCTAACTGACGAGCAAATATCTGCGCTTGGGATAGCAAATATCTTTCGTGTTGCTGTAACAACAGATGTTCAAATGATAATCGTACGGTTATCCCTCCGACCACTGCCACTAAGACAGCCCAAGCCATAGCAGACAGCGTAATTCGCCAAATCAATGATGGACGCATCTAACCCTCGAAACGATATCCTGCTCCTCGTACAGTTACAATTCGGCGCGGGTTGGCGGGGTCAGGTTCGATCTTTTCCCGCAACCATCGAATATGAACATCTACTGTGCGAGAATCTCCAATGTATTCCCATCCCCAAACTCGCTCAAGAATCTGCTCTCGAGTAAGTACCTGCCCCCGGTGCTGGGCTAAATAAAGCAAAAGATCGTATTCCTTGGGCTTTAGCGGGAGCGGACGACCATCCAACAGGGCTTCACGGCGCGCATTATTAATCACCAGATTACCATATTGGATAACTGGTTGTGGAGATTCAACTTGACCATGTCCCATACCAATCTCTTCCCGTACCATTCGTACGCGACGTAAAAGAGCCTTTACCCGCGCTAATAATTCGCGCATTGAAAAGGGCTTGGTTAAGTAATCATCAGCGCCCACTTCCAGACCAACCACCCGGTCAATCTCATCATCCCGTGCCGTCAACATGAGCACCGGTGTAGTCATTTCCTGGCGCAAAATGCGACAAACCTCAAACCCGTCCATTCCCGGTAACATAATATCCAGGATGATAAGGTCAGGGCGAATGCGGCGCGCAACATTCAAAGCGGCCTGGCCATCACCCGCCAATTCGACATCATAGCCTTGACGACGCAGGTTATAGGCAAGCGCCTCCTGTAACGTTGTCTCATCCTCAACAATCAAAATTTTCTCACCCATCCTTCGCCACCTCCTCAAAAATTTTCATCATTCGCCATGCCATTTGATCGCGGCGAAAATTCTCTTCGACACAATGGCGTCCTGCCATACCCATTTGCTTAGTTAACTCCCTATTCTCAGCCAAATATAAAATGGCTTTCGCCAGAGCCTGCGCATCGCCCGGTGGGACAGCGATACCCGCACCCGCCTCTTCCACAACTTGACGAATGACCCCATCGATCGCAAGGACCACCGCTCGCCCCGCTGCCATGTAATCAAACACCTTATTAGGATAAGTGGTTTTATAAACCTCTAACGGCTTAAGAATAGCAACGCAGGCATCGGCTGCCGCCAACACCTCAGGCATCTCACGTTTGGAAAAGGGAGGGAGAAATACCACATTTTTCAGGCCTTTCGCCTCAGTCTCGCGCATCAGGGCCGATTTCTCCTTTCCATCACCCACAAACACAAATCGAATCTGAGAATGATCACGCAGAAAGTTGGCTGCGTCCAACACTACTCCCAGATCGTTTGAAAGCCCATGAGCCCCAGCATAGAGAACCACAAAGGACTCGTCTAGGCCATAACGGCGACGAAAACCTTCACCGCTAAGGGTTGGGTCAAACATTTGAGGGTCTGCGCCATTGGGCACCAATTCAACCCACTTAGCCCCGCGAGTTTGAACATGAGAGATAAATCCGGGTGAATTTACCACCACTCGTTTAGCCCGACGATAGAGAAACCGCTCCAATCCTTCGGAGGCTTTAATAAGCACGGGATTGCGCAGAACCCCCACCGCAACAGCAAACTTGGGCCACAAATCCCGCACCTCAAAAATGAAAGGTACTCGTTTAAAAAATGCCAATAGCCACGCTGTTGCGGCTTGAAAAATTGGAGGAGAAGTTCCCCACACCACATCTACGTCCGGAATACCTAACCCAACCCAAAACGATGAGATCATAAAACTCATGAACGCCAATGTGCGGTGAAAGAAACTGCGGTGAAACGCCGGATAGGTATAACATCTCAAAATGGTTAACCCGGGTTCAATTTCCCTTCGACTAACCCAGCGCCTTTCTGAGGGATTGGGGGGCTTTCCGCTTAGATAGTTAACCGGGCTGGCAATCACAGTAACCCGATGTCCTCGGGCAACCAAATAACGCGCCATCTCCTCGTGGCGAGTCCCACCTGGTTCATTCAAAGAAGCATAGGCTTGATGGATCAATAAAATATGCATCAGACCTTATTTTAACGATTTCCCGCTCTCTCAACCACAATTGAGGTCACAATCTTGCATGGCACCGCGTCTTTCCAGGTCAGCAAAAGCGATAAAGCAGGAACACGATGATGATAAGTAGGAGAATACCAGCCTAAGTACTCAAAATTACCCGCCGGGCCAAAAATGGCTTTTCCTTGGCGTATAAGTCGAACGATTATGGGGAAAAAGGCTATGTTGTCCCCATTAAAACTCCAGTGTAGCCTCATCTCTAATCCGAATTGAGAATATTTGATCTTCAACTGTGTAATGTCAATTTCCCATTCCCCATCACGTATCAGCCAATGCAAATCAAACTGATGCTGTGCTGATCCCCTTCTGTTCACTGGTAAGATTTCGTCTGTAATCTCCCATTGCCCTTCTCCCAGCCACCCCAATGAACGACGGTGCACCACGCCAAATCTTATATAACCATCATGAAAAGCCGTCCAACGCTGCTCCGGACCGGAAAGGTGTCCGAGAAATCGCACTTTCCCGCCCTTGCTCCAAAGAAACTTGCTCAAGCGTTGTAGTTGATCTTGACCATCAACCACTAACGTATTATGGACCAGCGTCCCTGCCAGACCGTTATTCCAGGGAGAGGGAAGATTATAGGTATAGGTTCCCGCGTCAAGCAACAAGTTAATCCCATGAGACCACAAATCCACGTGGAGAAAATCGGCATGAGCGATGCGTCCCTTGCACGAACCTCCATACATCATAGCCCAAGATGATTGCCCCGATGGTTTGATAATCCCAGGGGATGAGGTGATACAAGGGAAGTCTTGAGAAGGCCCTTTCTTTACCCCTAACCACAAACTGAGTTCATCCCATGGACCAGAGGGCAAGGGACGACCTTGTCCAAAACATTGACCTGCAGCTTGCAGTGTGGGACGATAATCCATAATGCTATGACTGCCAAAGGGCAAGATATTACTACCATCATTATGCCCGTAATTAGGCACTCCTCCTGACCGTACATCCATCCGTTCCCAAAGCCAATACGCTGCCATTTTTAACCGTTCCCGTGTTAGATCGGGTAGGTCACATCCTTCAATTGCTAAGGCACGGACGAAAAGCAAAGCAAGTTGAAGCATCAAGCGATGGTAATTATGGCTGTTTTGGACATAACAGCCCGATGAAGCTATTTGATGCTGAAAAGCCCAATTTAACCAGCGCCAACCGATATCTCGCCACTGTTTAGATTCTGGCCACTCGGGCAACAAAACACCCACCAGATACAACCCCAAGGCTTCGCTTATCAAATGATTATTGTTCTGAGCGCGAGCGTAGATAAACGTTGGTGGAATACGTCGGGCATGGGTAAGGATGGAGGAGATGAGAAAGCGCCGATCCTCGCTTAACCAAGAGGATGAAGATTGGAATACCTGCAGGGCAAACAATAAGGCAGGGATGCGTAAAGCCACTTCCTGACCCGAAGCCCAGTTTGGTCCATATCCCGGCGGGTTAGCCTGTAAAAAGTGCTTAAGATGGCTCAAACAGGTTTGGGCATACCGCTCTTCCCGGCTCAAGGTGTAAGCCCGTCCCAAGGTAAAAACCCATCCCAACCGTGCTGGTTCCCACACAATTTTGATATCCTCACCTGCCACATTGTCCCGATAAACATCCCAAGGCTTCAGTGGGCAGGGAGGATCTAAAACCAAAGGTGCAGGGTCGCCGCCAAAGGGGCGAAACATTCCTTGGCAAATCTCATCCGCTAATGCCAAAATCCTGTCAGTTTCTTCAGCGCCTAAAAGGTTTTTCAAGTGGTCTGGAGAGGGAACAACAAATAACTCCCCCCTTAATTCTGGAACCTTATCAGGATCAACCCCAAAATTTTGAGAGACTCGTCGCCACCACCCTACCTTCAACCCTAACCGATAGATGAGAAAAAGGGCAACCTGACCAGCCCCTACGGTTATGAGCGTTTTCCAGAGCTTTTCCCACGAGTTCACGGATCACTAACCCAAGTTCCTTATCTTTAAAATATTTCAGTCCGGCGGCGAGTTCTTAGCGCCTCCCGGGCAGCCAAAGTGGCCTTTGTAACTCCAAGGATCTGGTCGTATGGAATAGGAGGTAGACCTGTGGTCGTAATCGCCTGCATAAAGGCCCCCCATAAGCCACGATGTCCCTTATCCTGGCGCAACGGTTGACGGAATACCCGGCGACGACCCTCCACCACTATTTCCAATGTTCGAAAATCATCCAAAACGGCAATCTTCCCTTCACAAAAGACCTCTATTCGTTCTTTGGGATACGATTTGTCCCCATTAGCAAGATAAGATACAAGACCTACCGAACCATCCGCAAACTCATACATGAGCGTAAAATTATCTTCATGATAGACCCCGTTATCGGGCAGCGACACGGCTTCAACGCTTATGGGCGGATTCCCAATAAGATAAACTAGGAAGTCAACGAAATGGCATCCTTCACCAATGATACGCCCACCTCCCTGGTGAGGATCATGCAACCAGTGATTAGGCGGTAAATACCCGGCGTTAACGCGGTAGTAAACATGCATCGGCTGACCACAGTTGGTGAGAAATGCCTTTAGGCGTTCCGCCAAGGGCGCAAAGCGACGATTGAAGCCTACAGTTAACAAAGGCAAATCCTCTAAACGAAGCAACGCCTCCAGCCGTTCTACCTCCTCCAAGGTTATGGCCAGAGGTTTCTCACAAAAGGTATGCTTACCGTGGGTTAATGCCTGTTCAACCTGACGCGCGTGATGATTATGGCGGGTTAGAATGGCAACTGTATTGATGGTTGCATCCCGCCAAATCTCATTCTCATCTGAACTTGCAAAGGCAAAACCAAATTTCTCGGCAGCATGTCGCGCATGCAATCCGCTCATCGAAACAATCCCCACTTTCTCAACCTCATGGAAAGCTTGAATCATCGGGAGAAACACCGCCGTGGCATAATTCCCCGCCCCCAATACCCCTAATCTAACCTTTGATACTAAAGGTTCCTTCGATGGTCTTAAATTAATCCGTTTGGCTGAGGGTAAGAATTGTTCCGATTGCGGGTAGGTAATCAGTACACCCAGACTTGAGTCTGCCCCTTTCGTAGTAATTAGCGTATATGCTTGGTCAGCGGCCTCAATCGGGAAGCGGTGTGTGATGAGCGATTTCACATCTAAGAGGCCTGCCCCGATCAGATTAGCCACAGCTTCAAGGTTGCGCCCCTCGGTCCAACGCACATAGCCCAGCGGATAATCCTGACCCTTTTCCTCATAGGCGGGATCATAACGCCCAGGTCCATAGGAGCGTGATACAACGAACGATAATTCTTTCTCATAATAAAGCTTGCGCGGTAATTCCAAACCCACCGCCCCTACGGCTACCACCCGTCCACGATCCCGAGCTAAATGTCCTGCTAATTCAACCGGATCATTGGTTGGGGTATCGGCACAAATAATAACTGCATCAAATCCCCGACCTTGTGTCAAGGCACGACCGGTTGACTCAGCGGCAGAGCGGGGCACGGCCATTAAGCCAAGCATGCGCCCCTTCTCCACACGCCAGGGATCCACATCAATCCCTAGCGCCTGGCATCCGCTGGCTTTGGCCAACTGTAATGTCAACAAGCCCAAAACCCCCAATCCAATAACTGCCACCGTCTCACCGAGTTGGGTGTCTGCCAGGCGGTAACCGTGCAATGCAATCGCCCCTAGAGTCACAAAAGCACCACTTTCAAAATCAACACCCTCTGGGAGACGCGTGACCAGTAAACGAGGCACCACCACATATTCTGCATGCACGGCATATCCACCACCCGCACACGCCACGGGGTCTCCCGGATGAAGATCACGAACGCCTTCCCCTACTTCCACCACGATTCCTGCCGATGAATACCCCAGGGCGATGGGTTGGTCCAAACGATTCAACGCCGTCTCCAATGCCGTGACCACACCCTCACGACGCACCTTCTCCCACACCTGACGCATCAAGTCCGGTCGGGCGCGCGCTTTTCCCAGCAGGTTCTTCTCGGCAAATGCAACCAGCATCCGCTCAGTGCCTACCGAAACCAGCGATGCAAAATTACGCACCAACACCATCTCCGGACCAGGTGTAGGCACCGGTACATCCGCCACGATTGTGCGCCCATCCCGCAGGTTCTTCAATACTTGTTTCATGGGTTATTTGGCGTAATCTACCGCTCGGGTTTCGCGGATCACGGTGACTTTTATTTGTCCCGGGTACTGCATGGTTTCTTCGATCTTCTTAGCCACATCTCGCGCTAAGCGCAACGCCGCCAAATCGTCAATTTCTTCAGGGCGTACGATGATGCGAATTTCCCGACCGGCCTGAATGGCATAGCTCTGGCTAACTCCTTTGAAGGAATTAGCAATTTCTTCAAGGGCACGCAGGCGCTTGATGTATTGCTCAAGATCCTCGCGCCGTGCACCCGGACGAGCCCCTGAGATCGCATCCGCTGCTTCCACAATAACCGCTTCAATGCTCTCTTGCTCCACCTCGTGATGATGAGATGCAATAATGTTCACCACTTTCGATGGCACACCGTAACGGCGGGCAAATTCGGCCCCGATCATTGCATGGGTGCCATCGGTATTATGATCCATCGCCTTGCCCAGGTCGTGAAGCAGACCACCCATACGAGCGGCTTCTACGTCCGCGCCCAGTTCCGCCGCCAGGACAGCCGCCAATTTAGCAACCTCAACAGCGTGCGCCAATTGATTCTGCCCATACGACGTGCGGTATTTGAGACGCCCTAATACCTTAATAATCTCAGGATGGAGTCCGGTGACCCCGGCATCGTAGGCAGCTTGTTCGCCCGCCTCAACAATGGCTTTCTCAACCTCGCGCTGTTCTTCGCTCAATATTTTCTCAATTTGAGCCGGGTGGATACGACCATCACTGATCAAGCGCTCTAAAGAGCGCCGTGCAATCTCACGTCGGATGGGATCAAAACAGGAAATCGTCACCGTCTCCGGCGTGTCATCAACGATAACATCTACTCCTGCCGCTTGCTCAAAAGCGCGAATATTCCGACCATTACGACCCACAATGCGTCCTTTCATTTCTTCGTTGGGCAGCGAGATTACCGAAGTAGTAACACTGGAAACGTGATCCGATGCCACACGTTGGATGGCCTCAGCGATTAACTCGCGAGCACGTTTCTCGCCTTCTGACCGTGCTTCGGCTTCAATCTGCCGGATCACACGCGCCATGTCCGCTCGTGCTTCCTTCTCAACCTCTGCCAACAGCAAACTACGCGCTTCTTCCACCGTCATCTGAGCAACACGTTGGAGTTCTGCCATTTGTTGCTCATACAAGCGCTCAATCTCATTAGCCCGTTTATCCAGGGAGGATTGGCGTTTATTGAGCGCTTGCTCGCGCTGTTCCAAGCGCTCAATACGATTATCCAATTCAAGGCGGCGCTTTTGTAAGCGGTCCTCTTCACGGGCAATCTCCGAACGCCGACGGTTGATCTCAGCTTCGGTTTCTTGGAGAATTTTGAGCGCTTTGTCGCGCGCCTCAATCTCGATTAACTTGGCTTGTTCTGTGGCACTGGCGATGAGGCTATCAGCAATCTCTTTCTGCTCGCGCTGAATTCGAGCCACCAAAGAACGCCGTAAGAAGTAAATGACCACCCCCACTAAAATCGCATCTCCAAGTAAAAGCAACAACGTCATTAACCAGAAATTTCCATTTGCACCCATCTTTAAACCTCATTCATGTCATAGTGTCGTGGGTGGCCTGAATCTCATCCCAGATGCGCCGCACGGTTGTCACAACCGTTCCATAGGCAAAACCCCGCCGCTGTAAGAAGCCAGCCAGTCGCCGCTGGAACGTTGCAAAATCCAAGTTTTTCAAGCATCGTGCATAACGCATACCAGCCTGATAGGCCAGTTCAGTATCCTCGAGATTGGCCACCGCTTGTTGAATACTTTCTTCTGATATTCCCTTCTGGCGAAGTTCAAAAGCAATTAGGCGTCGGCTGCGCGGACGGCTCAGACTCCGACTTTCCGCCCATAATCGGGCAAAATGGTCATCACGCACCAGCCCTTCTTCGGTTAGACGTTGAAGAGTGGCATCAATGACCGAGGCATCAAACCCTTTGCCCTCAAGTTTATTCCGCAACTCGGCCTCGGACCGAGGGCGGAAGTTTAAATAACGAAGCGCTGCCTGATAGGCCACCTCACGCGTTTCTTCGGCTTGGAGACTGGCAATCTTCTCATCGCTTAGGGTTTGTCCAACCCGCAGCCAAGCCGCAACAATGCGTGATAGGCCAAAGGCAAACGATCCGTCGAGGTAGACATTAACCCGATTTGGGTTACGTTTCTGAACGCGCAGCGCCGTGATTTTGTGCTCCATTTTGCCAAATTTCAATGCGCTGCTTCGCCCGTCTTTTCGGCTCGCTCACGTCCCTTTCACGGGATGACCAGAATGGAAAGAATGGGCAAAAGAGCGGGTCGCCAAGATGATCAATCACCCGGTCCACAACACTTGACAACCCCGGCCAATCCAGAAATCCTTTTCTCTGAATCAGTCTTTAGACTACCCATCTGTCGTAATTTTCTGGTCGGTGAGCATTTTTCTTCAGTCATAATTATCAAAACCCTAATACTAAACTGTGTTGCCTTTCACGGCACACAGAGCCATCTTGACTAGGCATAGCAGCGAAGGAAATATCAGAATTTGTTAATCAATTATACACGATCCCTTAACAAATAAATAGAAGTAATCTGGCAACAGTAATATCCCAATTCAGACCAACTCATCAAAATTCAGTAAGGCCAACACATCTTGAAGCGCCGCATCAAACACTTCCTGGAGGATCGTTTCTTCAACCTGATAACTTCCTCCAAATACACCGTCACCAAATATGGCCCGTGTTTCCTCGGCATTAAGCAACCCCTGGTAGCCCTGCACGTGTTTCTCGCCTTGGGGCAGCTCCGCCACCCGGGTAAATGGGAACGCCTCTGCCCATCCCGCATGATAAACTTTAATCCCATAGCGGGCCGCCACAGCCTCAACACTGTGAGATTGCCACCAGGCGTACCACGCAACTTTCATGCCTGGTTTACGATTCGCCAGTTCAACCAGAACATTCTGGGCAGCGATGTTACCCCCATGGCCGTTCAGCACCAAAAAACGCCGAAACCCCTGTTCATATAAGCTGGTTACCACGTCTTCAACCACTCGGATAAACGTCTCAGTGCGCAGGGAAATCGTACCTGGATAGGTTAGAAAATACGGTGATACACCAAAATTCAACGAGGGTGATACCAACACCCCACTCTGGCGACTGGCGGCATCGGCCAATGCCAATGGAATTTTCACGTCGGTTAAAAGGCTCAAATAGCCATGTTGTTCACAAGCCCCTAAGACCACCATAACTCGATTATCCCGTTCTAAGTAGCGTTCAACATCCATCCAGTTAAGTTCTTCAAAACGCATGGAGATCCTCCCTTACTAAAGACAAATAAGAAAAGGGCGCTGCTCTATAGATATAGGCAGCGCCCCATCAGGCTTAAACCACAATGCTGACCAATCGCCGCGGCACATAGATGATTTGCTGCGGTGATTTTCCACCCAAATAACGCTGGACGATATCGCTTTGCAAGGCCAGCGCTTTAACTTCTTCATCACTAATCTCTGCATTCACCGTTAAGCGATCGCGCACTTTTCCGTTTACCTGAACCACAATGGTGATCATTTCTTCTTTAGCCGCCTCTTCATCTACCTGTGGCCATGCTTGGGCATGGATCGAGTAGGGCTTACCCAGTAATGCCCAGATTTCCTCGCTGATGTGCGGGCATACCGGCGCCAGCATGCGCAGATAAATATCCACTGCCTCATCCCAGGCCATACTGCCCCAGGCACCATTTTGTTTGGCTTTGCTCATCTCATTCAGCAGTTCCATGAGTGAGGACACAATGGTATTGAACTCAAACTCACGAAAGTCATGCGTCACCGAGCGCAAAGTCTGATGCACTTTGCGACGCAATTGGCGCAAGGTTGCCTCATCGGCTTGATTCTGTTCATTAACCGGCTCTAGGATCACTGACCATACCCGCCTCAACCAGCGATGTACGCCTTCAATGCCGCCACTGTTCCACGGCCCACCTTGATCCCATCGGGCAAAGAACATCAAGTAGGCGCGCACCGTATCCGCCCCGTAGCGCGCTACCAAATCATCCGGGGCAATCACATTTCCTCGGCTCTTGGACATTTTTTCTGAATCTTCGCCCAAGACCATTCCTTGATTGCGCAGTTGCAACATGGGTTCATTGCCTTTGGTAATCCCAATATCTCGGCATGCTTTATGGAAAAAGCGCGTGTAAATCAAGTGCATCGTTGCATGCTCAATGCCCCCAGTATAGGTATCCACCGGCATCCAGTAATCATACTCGCGCGGATCAAAGGGCCATTGATCATAATGAGGACTCAAATAACGCAGGTGATACCATGACGAACACACAAACGTATCCATAGTGTCCGTCTCCCGCTCGGCTGGCCCTCCACAGGTTGGGCACGTGGTGAATCGCCAGGTGGGATGTAACTTTAACGGGCTCTCACCTGTGGGCCGCCATTCCACATCGTCTGGCAACAGCACTGGCAATTGATCTTCAGGAACGGGCACAGTACCGCACTTCGGGCAATAAATGATAGGAATGGGCGCGCCCCAATAACGCTGCCGCGATATCAGCCAGTCGCGGAGTTTGTAGGAAACCTCAGCCCGTCCTAATCCATGGGCTTCCAGGTATTCAATAACCTTACGAATGCCCGGATCATTATGTCCTTTACCATTGACATAAGTGCCATTTAACGGCCCACTGTTAATCATGTATCCCGGCCCGGTATAGGCTTGCTCCATTGTGTCACCATCCAACACCATGCCTTCGGGTTGAATAACGGGAATAATGCGCAAGCCATATTTACGGGCAAAGGCGAAGTCACGTTCGTCGTGGGCCGGAACCGCCATAATGGCACCGGTGCCATAACTCATCAGTACGTAATCCGCAATCCAAATTGGGATACGTTCACCATTAACCGGGTTGATAGCATACCCACCGGTAAACACCCCCGTTTTTTCACGATCGGTGGCTTCACGTTGAATATCCGATTGGCGGAGAGCTTGATATATGTAAGCTTCAACTGCCGCTTTCTGTTCGAGGGTGGTCACCTTCTCGACCAACGGGTGCTCTGGAGCAAGCACCATAAACGTCGCTCCCCATAGCGTATCCGGGCGCGTGGTGAAGACCTCGATAGAATCCCCTTGTTCAGTCCGAAATGTTACCGCCGCCCCTTCAGAACGTCCGATCCAATTAATTTGCAGTGTACGCACCCGCTCTGGCCAGTCGATTCCCTCAAATGAAAGCAACTCCTCAGCATACTTTGTCAGGCGGAAGAACCACTGCTCTAGATTTTTCTTGATCACTGGTGTGCCACAACGTTCGCAAACACGATCCTCGCCCACGACTTGCTCTCGGGCTAAAGTTGTATTGCAAGACGGACACCAATCTACCATCCCGCCTTTGCGGTAGGCCAAACCATGTTTGTAGAATTGCACAAAGAACCATTGTGTCCAACGGTAATATTCAGGATCCGAACTTATGGCTTCACGCCGCCAGTCAAACATCGCCCCCATACTCTTGAGTTGCTTGCGCATTCGTTCAATGTTGCGGTAAGTCCATTCTTTAGGGTGAATGTTATGTTTGATCGCGGCGTTTTCTGCGGGCAAGCCAAAGGCATCAAACCCCATCGGGAAAAGCACGTTGTAGCCTTGCATACGCATAAAACGCGCCCGCGCATCGGAGGGCGTCATCGCATACCAGTGACCAATGTGTAAATCCCCTGAGGGATACGGCAACATGGTCAATGCGTAATATTTTGGGCGGCTGCAATCAATATCAGCATGATATAAACCATCGGCCTCCCATTTTTCTTGCCATTTGCGTTCAATATCAGTTGGGTTATACGTTGGAACCGAGATATTCATCCTCGATCTCTCCTGAATTAACAATCTTGGTTCAAAACAAAACAACCTTCGCCATGACAGGGACGAAGGTTGTTCTCCGCGGTACCACCCCGATTGCCCGAGCCGATCTACAGCACTCGGACCACTCTTTGATGCGCTAACGGGCATCACCCGTCCCTGGCTACTATTGTTCACCCGGGCGACCTGCCTCGAGAATCGAGGCGGCAGGCGAGTTCGATCTTGTTGGCCCTCCGCAAAGGCCATGCCGGGTTTCCACCCTCCCCGGCTCTCTGGCGGATGATCTACTACTCCTGCCCCGGTCTTACAAAGTGAGCCGGGAGATGGCTCCTGGCTCACATTTCGTGTGGACCCAGGGGGATTCGAACCCCCGACCTTCTCAATGCCATTGAGACGCGCTCCCAACTGCGCTATGGGCCCATATGGTTTTTTAAGGTTCGGCTTGCGCCTGGTGGACCTGAGGGGATTCGAACCCCTGACCTCTTCAGTGCGATTGAAGCGCGCTCCCAACTGCGCTACAGGCCCTCATCAAGGGTAATCAAATTCTAATCGGAAGGCTTTATGCTGTCAAGGAACGCATTCTTCGTGCAAACTTCTCACCTCCCAATCTAAGATTAGTCCATCTAGAAATTGGCACAGTTCTTGCATTTGTATACGGCAATCCCCTTAGACTCTGCGAGTACCATGAGACGATCTGAAACGCACCAATTCCAATCCTCAACCCCCTCACTCTCCCCCAGTCGTTTGGGGTTTCATTATTTTCCTGACACGCTGCATTATACTGCCCGCGATCTTCAAACTTGGTTGCCACTACTCATGCGTCTCAAGGTGGGCTGGCTGGTGTTGGAGTCCTCACCCGCACGAGCCATTCCGGAAGAATTTATCCGTGGCCTGATTCATCAGGGTATTACTCCGCTGATCCAATTCCCATTCTCACCATCTGCCCCACCCGCCTTCAAAGAAGTTGCTCCGATCATGGAAGCCTATATCAAATGGGGTTGCCGCTATATTCAAATTTTTGATCGCCCTAATCTCAAATCCACCTGGGGGATGTCTTACTGGACCCACCCCGACTTGACCGAAGCATTTGTAGATGCCTTTTTGCCCTGGGCACAGTGGATTGTGAAATGTGGAGGCAACCCGATCCTTGCTCCCCTTTATCCTGGAGGCGATTACTGGGATACAGCCTTCCTCCAAAATGTCCTTGTCACTTTAGAACGACGACATCAATATGACGTTGCAGATAATTTACACCTCTCTGCCTATGCCTGGACCCACAATCATCCCCTTGAGTGGGGACAAGGAGGACCATTAGCCTGGCCCGAAGCCCGTCCCTATGATCAAGACGCTCAAACACAAGATCATCGAGGATTCCGTATTTTTGAATGGTATGAAGCCATTGCACAAGCCGTCTTAGAACGTTCACTGCCCATCCACATTTATCAAGTGGGGCTACCCAGTGATCCTTTAGACTTGATCCACCGCCCCAACTCATGCCATCCCACCGAACTTGCTGTCACACAAGAGGTGTTTCTCTCTCTTTCCTCAATCTCGTCGCCTGCATCCAATGACTACCCTCCCTATTTAGCTTCCTGCAACTTCTGGTTGCTAGCCGCATCAGCTGACAGTCCATTCGAAGCCCAGGCTTGGTTTCAAGAGGGAAAACCGCTCACCCCAACACTAACTCTATGGCTAGAACCCGCTTTGGTGCACTCAAGTTTAAAGGGCTCATTAGAAACTTCAGACGTGCTGGAGCGCATAGGGCGCCCTATCCGGCATTACATCCTTTTGCCTCCCACTTGGCGTATTCACCCAGAAACTATTTCTTTTCTACTCACTCAGACTCCAGCCGGAGATCAACCCACTTTTGGTACGTCGTTGTCTGAAGCCATGTTTGCCCAGTGCGTTACCGTGGTAGATCCCGAACAACACCCCCCTGAAATTTTCGTCCAATTAAAAACCAATGGCTGTGAGGTTCAAAGTGTCCAATTGGCCCCTAGTTCCCAATTTTCAGAATAGAGAGGTGCACCATGAACTTGCGTTTGTTTGAAACACCCTCCACCAAAACGACCGAAATAAACGCTCCCAAACCCGTCTTAAAAGTCATTGGGTTGGGCGGAGCAGGATGTAATGCGGTTAATCGCATGATTGAGTTAGGGATTAGCGGCGTCGAGTTTATTGCCGCGAATACTGATGCCCAAATTCTGCAACAATCACTGGCGCCGGTCAAAATTCAACTTGGGCCCCGTCTTACGCGTGGCTTGGGAGCGGGAGGAAATCCCAGCGTTGGCGAAGCCGCGGCAGAGGAAAGTTACCGCGAATTAAATGATGCCCTTAGTGGCGCCGATATGGTATTTCTCACCGCTGGCATGGGCGGCGGAACAGGTACCGGGGCTATTCCCATCGCTGCTCGGGTTGCCCGTTCGTTAGGGGCTGTCACCGTTGCCGTGGTTACATTACCTTTCATGTGGGAAGTAGGCCGCCGCCAAACGAACGCTTCAGAAGGCTTAGCGCACCTTCGCCCCTATACCGACACCCTGATCACCATACCCAACGACCGCTTGCTGGCCATTGCCCCCGAGAACCTTCCCCTAGAACTGGCCTTCCGATTAGCGGATGACGTCTTGCGCCAAGGTATCCAAGGCATCTCGGAATTAATCACCGAACCGGGCTTGATCAACATTGACTTTGCTCATATCCGCCAAGTCATGCAATCCGGAGGTGGTTCAGTACTTTCAATTGGTCTTGGTCAAGGCGAAGGGAAAGCCCAAAAAGCCATTGAACAGGCATTGCATCATCCCTTGTTGGATTCGATCAACCTTGAAAACGCCTCTGCGGTTATTGTCAATTTCACAGCCGGCCCTGATTTGACCTTCATGGAAGTCGTAGAGGCTCTTAATGACCTTCAAGCCCGCACCAATAACCGCATTGAAATCATCCCCGGAGTCGTTACCAATCCCGCCATGGAGGATCGGGTTCAGATCATTATGGTAATTACCGGCCTTGGAGCAACACCTGTCGAAATGCCCAAAAAAGAGAGAATCCCAACCCCGAAAACTGCACAAGCAATAACTACCTCTACGACGGCAATTCCTGTTTCTGTACCCCAAGTAGATGAAGATATTTCACCCGTAAATAACCTTGACATCCCGGCTTTCCTGCGTCGGCGTGCACGCTAAGGGTTGCTTATGGACGCACAAACTCTACATAAGGTCTGTCGTCAGATTTACAATCGTTTTCCTCAAGTAGAGGGGCAAAAACCCAAAATCAAGCCCCAAACCGAGGAGATCTTCCTTCTAATCTTTGAAAGCCGCGCTACCTCTGCTGACAGCAAATCTCACCACCAAATTGTACGGGCTACGGTTACCAAGAACGGAAAAATCCTTAAAACCAGTCTTTCACGCTAGTTAAGGAGGGCATCCATGTTTCACTCTTTTCTCCAACGCATTGAAATTGCATGGTGGGATTTTTTCATCGCAAGCCTTACTCACATCACGCCTCTTCAACAAATACTGCGCTATCTATATCGCTTGTGGAAACGCTACTCATTGGACATATATCTGAAGTTTCTGCTCCTTGCGGCTGTTGGAGGTTTCTTGACTGGTATGATCATGGCACAATTCACCGTACGATGATGAGAGTCCTATGAAACGCTGGATGGTCTTGGCTGGAATCATTGGCCTTGGATTAGGATTGCTACTAACACAGCCTGGATCTGCCGCGCCAGGCACACCGGGTTCGCCTGATCTTGCTATTGGAGTACACTTCTACCCCGATGGACCGCTATCAGACATTGCTCTTCAAAACCTCACGGATTTGAAACCTCATTGGGTTGGCGTTTCTCTATCCTGGCAAGACCTTCAGCCCTCCCCTGATACACGTCTGAACTTTAACTATCTTAACCCCCTTATGCAACTAGCCATGCGCGAAAACATATCCGTGATGGTCAGCCTGACCCAGGCGCCATCTTGGGCGTTATCGCCCTCTGGGCCTAACCCGGCGTTGACAGCTCAATTTATCCTTTCGCTTGCCCAGCGTTACCCCGGTGCTCTTCGCGCAGTGGAACTTTTCCCGGCTGCCAATACTCCAGAGGGTTGGGGAAGTGCCCCCAATCCAGCCCATTACGCCTCTCTATATCGTGAGGTCAAACACCGCGTTCAAGAACAAGTTCCGTCTCTTTACCTGGTGGCTGGTGGTTTACAACCTCCCACACCGAATCAAATTTCCACGGGGGCATTGGATGATGTTTACTTTCTAGAAGGGCTTTACCAACAGGGCATGGCTCAGGACATGCCCATCTTAAGCCTACACCTCAGCCCATTGAGCGGCGACCCTTTAAAGCCCCCTTCCTCAAAGGCTCCGTGGGGTTTACGTCATTATGAGTCCATACGCCCAATGATGCTTTCTTATCACCACGAGAACGGTGTCATTTGGATCACGCGTTTGAGCGTTCCCGATGGTAAAATAAATCCCGATGACAAGGTTTATCTAGCAACTGAGCAAGAGATCAAGTGGTTGCGTCAGGCACTAGCGCAAATTCGTTCTCAATTGTATATTGGCAATGTCTTTATTTATGACCTTAACCCATCCCAAACTTCCCAAACTGGCTTTGAGACAAGAAGTCTAATTCTTGGAAAAAGTGAACGGCACCCACTTTACCCTCTTATCAAATGGGTGCTCCAACAAAACGGCCCTGTCGGAGCACAACTCGGCCGTCCTAAGGACCAAGCCCTAATAAAAAATCGCGACCGACCTTGAAAAATGGGCAAACGAATTGGCATCCTGATTTTTCTCGTTTTTTTCATCTGTGCACTTTTAGGATACCTGACTAATCGCTACATTACTAATGCTTCTAATGCGTCCCAATTGACTGCTACTCCGTTACCGACACTTCCTAACCAACGCAATCTTCTGATCCTTGTCATCAACGATTTTGCCCTTTCTAGCCCAGAGGTAAAAGACCTCTGGGCTCTCATCATTTACTACCCGCAACGCAAACTGATCTTTCAGCCCTTATCACCCGTACCACTAACTGAGCATAAATTTCCCAAGTTCACCCAAATTTGGGATGTAGAGAACAAGCTATCCCCCCTTTTTATCGATCAAGCCACACGGGTTTACCAGATCCCCTGGCAGGACTATTTGGTCTTAGACAGTACCGCGTTGAGGCAATTAAGCCAATGGGCTTTGAACTCTGAGCAAGGAACAGACACTGGCCAAGAACTCGCCGCCAAAGATGTGTTCACCCAGATATGTCAGCGCATCCAAGGCTCGGGAGAGGCTTTATCGAACCTCATCGAGCAACAAATTCACCTTCCCAATCGTTTCCATTCTAGTCTCTCACTTGAAACAGCGTTAGAAATTCGCCATAGACTTGATTTAGAACACAATAACCCCCTAGAATGCGTGGTCTTCCAGCCTTGATAAACCACTTCTAAGCACGGTTTTAATGATCCTCTTATATAACCGTGCTATATTAGGCGCTGGTTTAACCAAACCCGCGTGACCTTTTCGTGGAAAGGAAAACGAAACCCTTACTTAACCTCATACTCTAATCTTTCATGGAGGCGAGATCCGATGAAACGCCATATCGTGAATCTCATCCTTGCTCTCGGGTTAGCCCTCTTGATTACACTTTCTGCCGTTTTTCCTGCCTTAGCTCAAGATCTTTCTCCCAACAGCAACTCATCTAACCTAACCCTTTATACGTCCTATCCAAGTATTGTAGTTGGACCAGGAGAAACCGTCTCGGTTGATGTTCATGTCCGTGTTGCCTCCCAGCCCGAGGTCGTGCGTCTTGAGGTATCCGAAGTGCCCGAAGGCTGGACAGCAACACTCCGTGGGGGTGGTAAAACCGTGCAAGCCGTCTATGTTCAAGCCGATAGTGAAGTAAACCTAGATTTACGTTTAGACCAGCCGAAAACCATCACAGCGGGTACTTATCGGGTTGTGGTCACGGCTCGTACAGCCAATGCCAGCGCCCAACTCCCTATCGAAATCACGATCAAGGAGAAGCAACCCTCACGTCTAACATTTGACGTTGACCTTCCCGTATTGCGCGGTTCACCTAGCACCACCTTCCGTTATAGTGTCACTCTCAAAAATGAGGGAGATGACGAAATCACCGTGAACCTAAGCGCTAACGCCCCACGTGGCTTTCAGGTCAATTTCCGCTATGGTGGACAGGATGTCACCTCATTACCTTTGGGCGCAAAAGAAAGCAAATCCATTACCGTTGAGGCTCAACCCCTGGTAGATATTACTGCCGGGAGTTACCCGATTACGATCATAGCCCAGGGTAATGATGTTCAGGCTTCGCTTGATCTCACCGCCGAGGTGACCGGGCAACCTTCTTTGAGCATCACCACCCCCGATGGTCGTCTTTCGGGTCAGGTCTACACCGGACGCGAAACATCCATTAAATTGGTAGTTCAGAACACGGGAAGTGCCCCTGCCCAAGGTGTAAAACTATCTGCCAGTGCCCCCAGCGGCTGGACAGTCACCTTTGATCCCGAAGTAGTAGAGGAAATCGCTGCTAATGGACAAGCCGAGGTCACCATCAAGATAAAACCCGCCGATAACGCAATTGCGGGTGATTATATGCTCACCCTGCGGGCCACCCCTTCACAGGGAGCTTCCAAGTCGGTAGACTTTCGAATTACCGTGCTGACTTCTACCTTGTGGGGCATTACCGGTGTTATCCTAATTGCGGTTGCTGTTGGTGTTGTGATGCTAGCCGTTACCCGCTTTGGTCGTCGGTGATCTCACAGGAGGCTCAGATATGAGCGAGGTCATCGTAACCAGGGACTTAACCAAGAAATATGGCGACTTCGTTGCTGTTGACCATTTGAATCTAACCGTTCGGAAAGGCGAGGTGTTTGGTCTTCTCGGCCCCAACGGTGCTGGGAAGACCACCACCATTCTAATGATCTTGGGGCTGACTGAACCAACCTCGGGAAGCATCCGAGTGTTAGGTTATGACCCAACTCGCCAGCCGCTAACCGTCAAGGCGCATGTAGGGTATCTCCCCGATCAAGTTGGGTTCTACGATGAACTTACAGCGTATGAGAACCTGATTTATATTGCCAAACTCAACGGTTTATCCCGCGAGGAAGCCAACCGAAGGATAGAAGAAGCGCTAAGGAAAGTTAACCTCAGCGAGATGCGAGATAAGCCCGTCGCCACATTCTCTCGCGGGATGCGCCAGCGATTAGGGGTAGCCGAAATTTTGATCAAACAGCCTCAGATCATCATTATGGACGAGCCAACCCAAGGGCTAGATCCTGAAGGGGCACGAGAATTTCTGGACATCATCCGCAATTTACGTTCAGAAGGCATTACCATTCTGCTTTCTTCACACCTTCTACATCAAGTTCAGGCTGTTTGTGATCGGGTTGGCCTTTTTCACCGAGGCAAAATGATGCTGGTCGGCACCGTGGATGAACTGGGACGCAAAGTGCTTGGAAAAGCCTTCCGCATCTACTTAGAAACACCCGACATAACGCCTGCTATCCTTGAAGCCCTAAAACAGATCCCTGGTTCCGTTAATGTGCGCCCTCTTAATGCAACCATGCTTGAGATTGAAGCGACCTCAGACATCCGTCATGAAGCAGCCAAAGCGCTCATCGCTGCTGGTGGTCAATTACGGGGTTTAAGCATGGAAGCCCAGAGCCTCGATGAGATCTACGCTCAGTACTTCCAGGAGGTGGAACATGTCCGTGCTTGAACGAGTTGAAGCGCAGTCCATGCGTGAGGGTTCTCCCTGGACGGGTCTTTGGGCCGTGGTCGCCAAGGAAATGGCAGACCACTTGACCAGTGCCCGAATGCGCATTCTAGAACTCTTGATTCTGCTCACAGCAGGTGGCACCGTTTACGTGGCTATGCAGCAGATTCGCGCTTCAATTGGCAGCGATCGCTTTATTTACTTGAAACTGTTTACCCTCTCTCAGGACCCACTTCCCTCGCTGATCGGCTTTTTGGGTTTCCTGGTTCCCCTGATTGCTATCGCCTTAGGTTTTGATGCGGTTAATGGTGAATTTAACCGCAAGACCCTATCTCGAATTCTCTCTCAACCGATTTATCGTGATGCCTTACTATTCGGTAAATTCCTAGCAGGACTTTTCACTCTTAGTTTGGTCTTTTCAGCCATTTGGCTGCTTATTTTTGGCATGGGGCTCATTGGGCTGGGAGTGGCTCCCAATGGTGAAGAGGTTGGGCGTTTGCTGTGGTTCTTAGTGGCTACCATTTTCTATGGTGGCATCTGGTTAGTTCTCGCCCAAATGTTCTCGGTCGTATTTCGCCAACCGGCAACCGCTGCTCTTGCGGCCATTGCCACTTGGTTATTCTTCACCGTCTTCTGGAACATCCTGGCCAGTCTGATCGCCCAATCCCTACGCCCTGTACAGTATGGATTGCTTCAAGAAGCCTTGGCTCAAGCTGAGCTAGAACTTGCCCTTACGCGTATCTCTCCTAACACCCTATATGCAGAGATTGCCATTGCACTGTTGAATCCAACCGTACGCTCTTTGGGTTTCGTACTGCCATTCCAACTTGAAGGCGCAATTCTTGGATCACCCCTGCCTCTACACCAAAGTGTGCTGCTCATCTGGCCGCACTTAACCGGCCTGATCGCAGCGACTCTTCTCTTGTTTGCCCTCGCTTATGTTCTATTCCAGCGCCAAGAAATTCGGGCCTAGTCCGGGTCTAGTCTTTGAATAAACCAGGAGGGGCAGACTTTTCCCCTCCTGGTAATAACGGGTGGTTCGCGACAAAAACTTGCCTACTGCCCTCCCCTTGCAGTAGAATAATCACAAAGGGATTATGTTTGGCCCCTGTAGCTCAAAGGACAGAGCAGCGGACTTCTAATCCGTTGGTTGTGCGTTCGAGTCGCACCAGGGGCATTGACCGAAACCAATCTTTTTAGAGGTGCTTATGAACAATCAACTTTGGCCAGAAAGAAAAGGGGTTTTCCAAATCGCCGGTCAGGATGTAACCCTTATTGGTAACGAAGTCCGAATCGGTGACCAAGCCCCTGAATTCATTGCCCAAACCCAGGATTGGCAATCCATTCCGATTTTAGCCTCAACCAAAGGTAAAGTGCGTATTCTGGCAGCCGTACCTTCGCTCAACACTACAGTTTGCGACCGAGAGACTCGTCGTTTCAATGAAGAAGCCTCGGCTTTGAGTGAAGACATTGTTATTATTGTTATTAGCATGGATCTCCCTTATGCCCAAAAACAATGGTGTGGTGCTGCTGGCGTAGATAGGGTTCTGGTGGTATCCGACCATATGGATGCTGACTTCGGCAAGAAATACGGCTGTTTAATCAAAGAACGGCGCATCCTGCGGCGCTCTGTTTTTGTCGTGGATCGAAAAGACAAAATCACCTATGCGGCTTACATGCCCGAACAAGGTCAGGAACCGGATTATCTCGCCGTCATCCAAGCCGCCAAAGATGCGCTAATGGCACAATAGGAGTATGATGCAAGAAAGGATGTGCCCATGATCCCAATCGTATTTCGCCCAGGTTTGCATAAATCCTCTACCGAAAGCGAGACCCTCTTGCTCATTACACGGGGAGTATCCTACCACTTCACCGTTCACTCCCGCGCTTGGCGTCCCCCTACCGACATTTACGAAACAGAAGATAAAATCATCGTGTTGGTCGAAATAGCCGGGATGCATGAAAAAGATTTTATCGTCTCCCTGGATCGCAACCGGCTGAGTATTTCGGGGGTACGTTCTCAACCCTTAGATGAACGTCGAGCTGTTCATCAAATGGAAATTCCTTTTGGCGAATTTGCCCTCGAACTCGACATTTCTGTCCCTATTGACCTTGATAAGGTAACAGCTGCCTATGAAAATGGCTTCCTACGGGTCGAGTTACCTAAGCGTCAACCCAAATCCATCGAGATTTCAACGGAGGGGTAAATCATTATGGGAGCCTATCGCTGGCCTGTTCTCAAGCCGTGGGAATTTCCACTTGATACCAATACCGAAGAAGAACTCCAGGAGGTTCTTTTACCACCTGAAGAAGTCAATCCTATCAATGAAGCCCCCCAAAATCCGGCTGAACCCCAATCCCAAAGCAGTAGCGAAGGATTGATCAAACTCCCTGAAATTCTGCCTATTCTTCCTTTACGCGGCCTTGTCGTTTATCCTCAAACCATGGTGCCGCTGACCATAGGCCAGCCGCGTAGCATTCGTTTGGTGGATGATGTGGTTGCAGGTGAACGACTTTTTGGTCTGGTGGCATCCAAAGTGTTTGAAATTGAAACCCCTGGTCCGGAACATCTCTTTCGTGTTGGTACTGCCGCAGTTATTCATCGCATGTTCCGGGCGCCTGATGGCACTATCCGCCTCTTGGTGCAAGGGCTTGTCCGTTTTCGCATTATTGAGTTCACTGCAACCGAACCCTACCTGATGGCCAGGGTTGAGGTCCTTCCTGAGATCCTGGAAACAGGGCTTCAAGTGGAGGCGTTGGAACGCAACGTCCGCGAGCAATTCATTCACATGGCTGAATTGATTCCATCTATGCCGCGGGAATTAGTTGCCACCATTGCGGCTATACCTGATCCCTTACAACTGGTCTACAACATCGCCAACATCCAGCGCATGGACATCAACGATGCTCAGGAGATCCTAGAACTCAATCGCATTAGCGAAAAACTTCAAAAGCTGGTAACCATCCTGGCCCGTGAAATTGAGGTTCTCGAATTAAGCCAAAAAATTCAGAAAGAAGCCCGCTCCGAAATAGACAAAGTCCAGCGAGAGTACTTTTTACGCGAGCAGCTCAAAGCCATTCAACGCGAATTAGGCGAGGGAGACGAGCAAGCCGCAGAGATCGAGGAATTCCGCAAACGCATTGAAGCCGCCAAAATGCCCGAAGAGGCTGAAAAACAAGCCCGTCGCGAATTGGATCGTTTGGCCAAACTCCCTACAGCCGCTGCCGAATACGGCGTCATTCGCACCTATTTGGATTGGTTAGTCTCGCTCCCTTGGTCCATTACCACACCGGATAACCTGGATATTCAAAACGCCCGGCGTGTTTTAGATGAAGATCACTACGGCCTTGAGGATATCAAAGAACGTATCCTAGAATTTCTGGCCGTGCGCAAATTGCGGCAGGAACGCAAAGAACTTTTACAAACCCAAACTACGAGCGACCGTATTCGACGCGAGCGGGAAGGTGTCATTCTTTGCTTCGTTGGACCGCCTGGGGTAGGGAAAACGTCTCTTGGACAATCTATCGCGCGCGCACTAGGGCGAAAATTTGTGCGCATATCCTTGGGTGGGATGCGCGATGAGGCTGAAATCCGCGGCCATCGTCGCACTTACATTGGAGCAATGCCTGGACGGATTATTCAAGCCTTACGCCGCGTGGAATCGCGCAACCCCGTTTTCATGCTGGATGAAATAGATAAACTTGGGGTTGATTTCCGCGGTGATCCGGCTTCGGCACTACTTGAAGTTCTTGACCCTGAGCAAAACGCAGAGTTCCGTGACAATTACATTGAGGTCGCCTTTGACCTTTCCCAGGTCATGTTCATCACGACAGCCAATACCCTTGAGACCATTCCAGCCCCCCTGCTAGATCGCATGGAGGTGATCCAGTTATCAGGATACACCGAGAACGAAAAACTAAATATCGCCCGGTATTACTTAATCCCGCGCCAGATTCGTGAAAATGGCCTAAAGACTGAGGAAGTTGCATTCACCGATGAAGCCATTTTAAATATAATCCGCCATTACACCCGTGAAGCCGGGGTTCGCAATTTAGAGCGGGAAATCGGGGGCGTCTGCCGCAAGGTTGCCGTACAAATTACTGAAGGCAAAGCCACCCAGGTCCACGTGGATGTCGAAAAGGTGCGCGAGTACTTGGGACGCCCCAAGTACCTGGCTACACAGGAAATTATCCGCCGCACAGAGATTCCCGGCGTTGCCATTGGCTTGGCCTGGACTCCAGTCGGTGGCGAGATTCTATTTGTGGAAGCCACCCGTATGCCGGGCAATAAGGGCTTTATTACGACTGGATCGGTTGGTAAAGTGATGCAAGAATCCGCTCAGGCAGCGCTTTCTTACGTACGTGCCCACGCGGTTGAGTTAGGCATTGACCCCGAGATTTTCGAGAAGTCTGACATCCACCTGCATGTCCCTGCTGGAGCACAACCCAAAGATGGACCATCGGCGGGTGTCACCATCGCTACCGCACTGGTCTCTCTGCTCACCGGTCGGTTAGTCCATCATGATGTAGGAATGACGGGCGAAATCACCTTGCGCGGCCAGGTACTGCCAGTGGGTGGGATTAAAGAGAAAGTTCTCGCTGCCCATCGCGCCGGGCTTAAAACGGTGATTCTACCCAAGGATAACGAAGGCGATCTGGAAGACCTGAGCGACGAGATACGCCAAACCATTAACTTTGTCCTCGTCGAAACTGTGGATGAGGTGCTTCAGAATGCCCTTGAACAACCCGTCTCCGAACCAGCATCATCACCTGCCCCTTAAGAGAGTGTATGATCAAAATTTTCCTCATCGAAGACCATGCGCATACTCAACAGTTGTTGAGAACACTGTTAGAACTAGAGGGGTATCAGGTTGTCACACCTTCAATACCCGACCCACAAAAGATTTTGGAACTCATACATGACCAACATCCCGCCATCGTCATCCTCGACGCTCATCTGCGTGAATTCAGCGGTATAGAAATCCTTGCGTCCTTGCGTAAATCTTCTCTCGAGTTCCAACCCAAGGTAATACTGACCTCAGGTGAAGACCTAGGCGTGGAGTCTTACAGAGCAGGTGCAGATGCTTTTCTGCTAAAACCCTTTGCTCCTGAAAAATTGCTCAACCTCATCAAAAATCTGACTATTTCACAAAGTTCGTAGCCCATGCCTTCTTTACGTGTGGCAATTCTAACCGTATCCGACCGGTCCTTCCGTGGCGAACGACCAGACAGTTCAGGTCCCCTGCTTGAGAAATTTCTCACTGAACAGGGGTGGAAAGTTGTGGCAACGGCAATTGTTCCCGATGAAGAAGAGATGATTCGCCAACAACTTCTCCAATGGTGTGAGGAGGACATCACAGATCTGATTTTGACAACAGGTGGAACTGGTATAAGCCCTCGAGATATCACCCCCGAAGCCACCCAAAGTATTATCGAGCGCCCACTTCCAGGAATACCTGAAGCCATGCGTGCCGCTAGCCTTAAGATCACTCCACACGCCATGCTTTCGCGCGCCACTGCCGGGCTTCGAAAACGCACCCTGATCATTAACCTTCCCGGGAGCCCTAAAGGGGCTATTGAAAGTCTCCAAATCATCCTCCCGGCTCTTCCCCATGCTGTTGCTCTGTTGCGCGAAAGTCCCGAAGCCGAAAAGGGACATCTCTCTCAAACTCGAATACCGGAGGATGGAGGTTAATAAGTATGGCCGAACACACAACTGAAAATCGCGCTGGTCACCTGCGCACCACGGTTCATCTGGAATATGGGGAAGTGGTAGCGCTTTGCCGCTGCTTTAAATCCAAACAATTCCCCTTTTGCGACGGAACCCATAAAACCTTAGAGGGCGAAGTGGGCCCGGTCGTTGTACATGCGCCCAAAGAACCTCAGGCTGATGAAAGAAACAATTAGGATGCTCTCTTGATCCCCAAATTACCCGATAACGCTTGAGTTTCCAGTGCAGTGCGAAGATCTTCATCGCGGCGAAGGGTAAACATAGGCACCCCTAATGCTTGAATTTGCTCCCGTGTAACGGTAACATCACCTCTTCCACCAAATGAACTTCGATCTACCAAAACCAAAATCGGATTAAGGTCACGTCGAAGTAATTCCTCAACTGCCAATACCACCTCTTGATCGTTGACTGCGGTTACCAAAATTACTGTTGTGCCACGTACTAAATAGCCTGCCTGACTTTGAACTAGCCCCATGAGAGGAAGACGACCATTGGGTTGGACAAAGGCCAAGATTTCTAAAAATTTATCCAGTTGCCGCTCACCGCGTTCTGCCGGTAAAATGCTTAAGTGGGGACCAACACAAGCGAATCCCAACGCCCGGCCGTGGCGTAAATAATAATGACCGATAGACGCCGCCGCCGAAACAGCATACTCAAAGGTGCTTGGCGGTAAGATCGGGGCTGATCTCTGCATCCAGACCCAAACGGGCTGTCCGCGTGCGGTCACCGTATCTTCTTGTGAGACATGAGCGCTCATGTATGCGTCTAAAAATAGCCAAACATCGGCATAAGGATCCTGCTCAAATTCCTTAACCATGAACCGGTCATGCTTGGCCGTGCTCCGCCAGTGAATGCGATTAAGTGGATCGCCTGGTAAGTATTCCCGCACCCCTGCCGCATATGGGGTTACTTCCGTACTGCGTCGGTGCAGCACTCGTCCACCAGGCAACCTTCCAAGAGGTGCTGGGAACGAACGTAAATCTACCACATAAGGGAGAACCAACAACATCTTTGTAGCCGGTATTTCACGGCGCACGGCAAAAAGGCCAAAAGGATCCCCCGAGACTAAAATTGTCGGCCCTAACGGGAAAGCCCCACGCCGATGCAACATCGTGCGAGTCACGAAGAACCGCTCTTTGCCTCGACCAATTTCTGAAAGAACGCGTGAGAAGTGTTTCTCAGGTAAAGGGGAAAGATCTCGAACCTCCAACCAAATAACGTCGAGATACCCTGTATTCCGAATCTCAAAACGTTCTTCAAACATCTGCCCAACTTGATAACGCAACCCGCGTGCTTGTCGTTCAACCTGAACATGGCGTAGGATTTGCGACGTCCATAGCCATGAGAAGACTAGGAGCAATCCGATACCATAGGCTAAACGAAGGTAAACACGCGTAGTCGCCCCTCCCCCTAAAAAAAGAGCAACGACAACGAAGGCTAATGCTCCAATAAAAAATAACGAAGTTCGGCGGATAATCATTCGCTTTGTAGTTTCTGTACCACACTTCCCCCCGGCACCGGAAGGGTCATCAAGATTTCGCGCAAAATTTGCTCTGCCGTCAGATCTTTCAATCGTGCTGCCGGCTGGATAATCATTCTATGGGCCAAGACATGCTCAGCTAGCACCTTGATGTCATCTGGGAGAACATAATCGCGTCCTTTGATCGCCGCACGTGCCTGTCCGGCGCGATATAACCCCAAACTCCCACGTGGACTGGCACCAAGATAAACATCGCTATGATCACGTGTTGCACGCACTAATTCTACAATGTACCGTTCCACTGCGGGAGAAACATAGACGGTCTTAACAGCTTCTTGAGCTTCCAGCACCTCTTCTGAGGTAGCAACTGGTTGTAAGTCTGACAACGGGTGTCGCAGTTGTTGCAATTCTAATATGCGGATTTCATCGGCAAGTTCTGGATATCCAATACGTATCCTCATCAAGAAACGATCCAACTGCGCCTCGGGTAGCGGAAAAGTGCCTTCATATTCAATCGGGTTTTGCGTCCCCAACACAATAAATGGTTGAGGTAGGGGGTGCGTAATGCCATCTACGGTGATTTGGCGCTCTTCCATTGCTTCTAGCAAAGCCGATTGTGTCTTAGGGGTCGCCCGATTGATTTCGTCGGCCAATACTACCTGCGCCATGATTGGTCCAGGTCGAAACTCAAACTCTCGTGTTACCTGATTGAAAATTGAGACCCCAGTAACATCACTGGGCAGCATATCTGGGGTGAATTGAATGCGGCTGAATGCACATCCAAGCGATTTGGCCAGACTGCGTGCCAAAATTGTCTTTCCTACCCCCGGAACATCATCAATCAGCAGATGTCCTTGACAAAGCAGTCCTATGACGACTAGTTCCAGCGTTTGACGTTTTCCAACAATAACCTTTTCAAGGTTTGCCAATAATTTATCAGCGAATTGCTGGACTTTGACTGCAACCATGTCCATAATTTAGGTCTCCCTTCTCTCTCACCGCTTAATCCATTCTACCCAAGCAATTCCTAGCCAGGCTAACCATGCCAGAAAGCTGACTGTCACACCAATAGACGTAGAGACTGGCTTATAAACAAACTGAACCATATGTTTTCCTGCTGTAAGAAACACGGCTCGTAAACATCCATCTGCCTGCAGCAATGGTTGCAAATGCCCATCCACTATAACCTTCCAACCAGGATACCATAAATCAGTCATCCGCAACCAGCCCGAGCCGGTGGTTTCCACCTCTAAAATAACCCTGTTGAAATTCTCGCTCACCGACAAAATACTGACGGTTGACAAAGGCATTTCTACTCTCTCTGTTTCACCCTGAGTCCCTATAAGAATCAAACACCGCGATTCAGAGTTTATCACATCCCCTAATCTCATCAACGCCGAAAACAATGAGGGTTGAACTTCAAGGCACGTAAACCATTGCCAACGCTCTTTCGGATTAAGAGGATGAAATTTTATTCCCAGAGAAGATGGCTCATCATGGTATTCGACCACCGCCACATTGAGATTTTCTAGCCAAGCCGCTTTTAGGGATTCGGGTTGGGATTCAACAAAAGTGATTAGCCTGTTATAACAACCGGGCTGAAGAGGATCAAAGTTATTTAGGGAAGACACTGACGCTAGCAGATTGAGATTGGGCAACAATGAAGCCCGTAATGCCCCAACGTACTCTCCACTCTTCTGATAACGGTCAAATCGAAAAAAGCGTTTGAATTTAAGTTCATATTCATCTGGAGGTGGCAAATAAAGACGCCCTTGTTGAATCACTGGTGGTAATTCATAGGGAAGATCCACCGGGCGAAAAATTTCCATGCTTGCAACAGGGATCAATCCTCTAGAGGACACAAGAATATCTACCACCACCCATATCAAAAATAACCAACCCCAACTCAATCGAAGCCTCGTGGATGATGACTCCGCTGGAGTGAGAAGCAATATCACCACAGCCCCTAAGGTAATCCAACCGAACTGAAACGTAGCATTGGCAAAGGACGATTTTAGATCCGAGAGCAGATGAGATGCCCACCACGCCGAGAGCATAACTGCCAGCGAACCAGCAACGCTTAATCGCAGTCCATACACAACCCACCCTTCAGGCTTCCGCCAAGTCTCAATCCCTAAGCCGCTCAAAACGGCAAGGCCGAAAACCGTCCATATCAACCAGCGTGAAGGCGCTTGGAACATATCAAATGTGGGTACATACCGATATAACCAGCTGTAAAGGGGAATGTTTTTACCTAAGGCTAAAAGAATGCCTACAACAACAATTCCCCATAGAAAGACAATTAGCCTTTCAAATGTCGAAACTTCTCCCTTTCTCCAAACCCGAAAGGCCTTTCTTAAAGTGACCAAAGCCATGAACAAAGGAAGGATGCCAATATACACCGCGTCCTCCCAATAATTCGCGTAACCCCAGTAACCATCTAAACCTGGGTTTCCAAATAGGTTTGGAGTTAAAAAGCCAGTTAATCGCCATGGCCATAAGGAATAGGTCATAGCCTGCTCATAATCCACCCGAGTTGCCCGCTGAGAGTTTAACAAATATTCGGCAGTCGGCAATAACTGAGCTAGCGATAAACCCACCGCCCACAAAAGTGCTACAAATCCCCCGACAAACGGACTAATTTTCTTATCTCTCCCCCACAGCCACCAAACGAATCCCCACACCAAAGCCAACTGCCAAGTGTACCAAGTCAATTGAGCATGACCAGCCAGCAACTGTATGGCTAATACCAAGGCCAGTGATAGAACTTTTGCCCTGATTGGTTTTTCCTCGGAAGAGGCCGTGAAAATCTCATCAACACTATTCACCACCCATGGCAGCCATGCCCCGGTCCAAATCATGCTAAAGAAATTAATCCGCGCGATGAAATACTGGCTGAGACTAAAGGCAATCCCAGCCACGACTTGACCTAATACACCGCACCCCAGTCGTTTCATTAAGCGTGTCATCCCCCATCCTGCCCACGTTAGATGTAATGCAGTGAGAAGTGTAAATCCCCAGGCCAATAACGGAGCACCCCCCAACCAATAAAAAAGCCCTAAAACCCAGGAAGGCGGATAAAACCAGGCTAATTGATAATTCGCCAGAAGCGGTGCCCCCATGCCATTCAATGGGTTCCAGAGCGGAAAAAGTTCGCCTCTAAAGACCTGTTCATATGCCAGGGCACGCCAGGGGATAAACTGCAGTACTGGCAGTCCCCAATACAGCACCTTTCCCTGGAGCAACGCCCCTCCAACTAGAAGAAACGGGAGTAACAAGAAAATGATCAAATAAGAAGGTTTGGGAAATCTCATCGTGTTTTATGGGCTATGCGAAATTTTTAATGATGAACCTTTATCACTCACTTATTTATCTAAGGTTTTCTACTCTTACCCCACGCATCACGCATAGAGATACGCTTCACGATTGGAGTCATTAGGACCACACCCCAGGCAAAAACCGCAAACGCTATTCCTAAAATCAGGAGACGAGGTTTATACCTAAGAGAAATCACATGCTCTCCCACGGGAACCTCAATTGCTCGAAAAAGCCCCTGAAGGGATTGCATCGTTCTCGGCTGGCCATCCAGCGAGGCCTCCCAACCAGGATATGCCACCTCGGCTAAAATCAACCATCCTGGCCCTTGTGCCCTGATCTTCCATTCATTGGGTGATCGTCGAATGATCTCAGCCTCCCCCTCAATCCGAGGCGGCCAGAAAAGATCAGACTGAATCCATGCGCGCGGGAAAGCACGCCGGTTCAAATAAATGAATTGACCATCAATTTGGGTGATCAATTCCAATCCAGTTACCTGTAAAGGAAAAGCCGAAACCACATACTTAACATTCCACCACCCCAACCAATCCGCACGGGGAAAGTAAAAACGATTGTCTACCTCAGGGTCACCGCTTAAAAACGGGGGCAAAGTAACCGAGTAACCCTTCTCGGGAACACCGGTAGCCATGCTCATGTACCTTACATAGGGTTTCAACTGTAAGGGATGAACGCCATCTGCCAATTCCAGTTGGTTTCGTACGGCAATATATTGCGGCAATGAAAAAGAGGGTGAATAGATACGGAAAATCCCATTGTCCTGACGGAAAAAGGTGACCAAATTGGATGTTTTCTCCCTAATTTCATCTTCGGGGTGAAAAGCGATCCAAGTCCTGTTTACGATTTCCAAATCTACAAGTAACAGTAAAGCTAATATTGTCCATCCTATGTCTCTCTTTAGCCGCTGACGTTCCCACAGGGCAACAGTCAGTACCGCCGCGGCTAACAGGACTATTCCAAAGAGCATTAAGAGAGGGATCTCCCCAAAGAGAAGACGCCACCCCAGAGTCAAAAATACAATAAATCCCAGTAAACCGCTCAACCAAAGGATAATATCAGGACGTAGCACGCGGGGTGATGCCATGAGCCAATTTACCCCAGCCGCAGTAGAAAGCGAAGCCACAAAACCCACTACAAACCAGAGGCGTGCAGGAACCCGGAGTAAACTTATCCCGGGTAAACGCATTAATATTTCCACCCCTGGAAAATAAGACCCTAGCGCCGCAAGCATGGCCACCCCCCCAAAAATGAGCCAACCTCTGAGTGAGTGTCTTAGAGTGGGCACACCAATTACTAACACCAACATGCTAATTGGGACCATCCCCAAATACGTTACCCATTCATGCGCCCGCCCAAAACCGGGAAACAGCAACCCAATCAAATGATAAGGGGGTAATGAATACGTCAATGCCTCAGAAGGGTGTAATTCACTTCGTGTGGTTAAGGGCAACCATTCTAGCAAGGGTAAAAGCAAAGGTGCCGCAACCATGAATCCCCATATGAGTTGGATAATATAAGTTCCAATCTGGCGGATGTTCTTTCTTTGTAAATGTTCTCGCCCCCCTAAGACTGCATACCCCAACCACAATCCGGCTAACACAACCCCCCACCGCAAGTCGGCCAGCCATCCCAAACCTAAAACCAATCCCGGGAAAAAGAATGCTGGCCATACCTGTTTTGCATAATGCTGACGTAACTTTTCGGCCACCAAAACCCATGGCGTCCACGAAAAAGCGTAGATTAAGGTGTAATGGCCTGCTCCCCAGTGAGCAAAAATTTTGGGAAGCAACATCAAGGTCCATCCCCCTAACATCGAGGCATACCGGTTATACCCTTCCAGCCTTAACCAGCGATACATGCCCAGTCCTAGAAAGAGAAGGTGGAGAACGAGAGTGATGTTAAAACTCCATGGAGAGGGGAACAACAGAGTCAACCAAGCGGGAGGGTACCAAAGACTGCTAAGGGGATCCGCTACCAAGGGATATCCGCCCAAAAACGCGTTCAACCACAGAGGGATTTCACCCCACTTGCGCAACGAATGCGCAATCTCCCACGCGCCCGGATAATGCGCAATTAGAGCATCGGTATAGGTTGACTCGGGAGGAAAAGGCCATTTCCCCAGTTGGGGTAACCAAGGAAGAAGCGGGATCAACAATATTCCACGGATTAGCAGTCCACGTCTAATTTTTGCTCTCATGGTTTAGTCGGCACCCCATACACGTAAATTTCACCAAACTGAGCCACAATAGGCACCGAGGAGAGCGCGTTTAGCTTAGCCACATCACGCTCCCGCGTTCCCCAAAATATGTAATCTACCCCACGTTCCTGTAGGTGCCGAATGAAATCCGAGTCTGAACCCGCGGTCTTGAGTGTAGCAACAACCCAACTCTGCTCTACTTTGGCATCCACCGTCTCAAAAGGATGGCCATATATGACCCGTCTTCCGGTAAAAGCTGGAATAATTAACCCTGTTTCAGGCGCAGCATAGATAAGCGCCTCTTGGGGCGTGTGAGTCTCAATCCACTCTAGAGCACAATATTCATCCTTATCCAGCGTTAATAAAGGATGTCCATTAGCAACTGCCATGAGCCCTGAAAAAATAATGATCACCGTCGTAGGTAAAGATAGTGCAAATACCACCCTCCCCAGTAATCTTCCAACCCTCTTGTTCCATTGCTCAAGCCACACACTCCCACGACCCGCAAGAATCACAATTGGAATGTAAAACCCGACCAAAAGGCGTCGTTGCAGTGCCCATGGGCTGTATGCCATGAGCCATCCGACAGCAAACCACACCACCAGGAAAGGAAAGTTTACTTGGGATTCAAGTTTTGGCTTAACGGCCCCTAATATTGCTAACACAAGAGCCGGAGAAAAGGCAATGAGGTAATCCCATAAAGGGGGAGAGGGGGTAAGGTTTTGAGCATTCCACTCTCGCAGCCATGGATCCTGCAACACCGTTACATATTGATAAAAGAGAAGCATTCCGCCACCCAAACTAAAACCAAGTAGGGAATTTACCCTAATAGGGTGACGGCACAGCCACAACCACACATTATACCCAGCGCTCACAACACCGCCGACAACAACCCCAAAAGGCAAAATAACGCCCAAACTCGCCCCCAATAATAAGGACACAATAAACCCCCATTTACCTGAGGATTGGAGAAAGACTGAAAAATAAAACAAAAGCAATCCTAGACCCATAGGGAAATGGGGATTCGCAAACATAGAGAGAAACGGAAAAGCCTCAGCCAGCCAAAAATCCGGCGTGAAACCTCCCCACAAGGTCGCTAACCACCCCAACCCTGTTCCTAATAAAATCCAGTAATATACCCAAGTTATTCTGGTTGTGTCTTGTAAAACTAAGTTAAGAAATCGCCACAATGCCAGCATGAAAACACATGCTGAGAACAAACGGGCACCGTGAAACGCACCAATTAGAGGAATATTCAGCAATCTGGCTAAATGCCCTAATGCAAGGTAGAAGACAAAAAGATATCCTGAAGGGGGCGCTTCCGCAGTAAACGGCAGACGAAACAACCATTCTCCTTGAAATCCTTGGTACATCTTCGCTAAATAGGAGTAACCATCAATAGGATTAAACAAAAAGCCTGTAAAAATACGTTCTTCGGATGAAATGAGGACTGCTAAAATATAAGGCAGTCCGGTCAAACCCCAAACAAGCAAACTGCCTATCCATGGGAAACGACGTACGCCCATGTTATGAAGTATACTAAAATGAACTTGGCGAAGCAAACGCTTCATCATGATCACCCTAAAGGTTCGGAAAGCATCCTATGAGCCAAGCGTTTCACCTTCTCCAACTGCAGAAAATTGACTCGCAACTTGATCAGATCGAAACCCGGGCTCAGGAAATAAATGCCCTATTATCCAACCATTCTGAAGTTGAGGCAGCTCAACACCTTCTTCAGGAGGCTGATACAGTCTTCAAACAAAAGCAACAGGTGCTCAGAAAAATTGAACAAGACGCACAGGCCAAACGGATAAAACTGGAACAAAGCGAAGAAAATCTTTATTCAGGAAGGGTCAAACTTCCCAAAGAATTACGTGATCTAGAAAATGAGGTGCAAGCCCTAAAACGTGCTCTGAGCGCCCTCGAAGATCGCCAACTGGAGGCTATGATCGAACTCGAACAAGCCGAAGCCGAGTATCGCCAGGCTGAACTCCAGTTACAGCGTGCTCTTGCCACGGAAACCGAACAACATGCCAGTCTGCGCGGTGAATTGGAAAACCTTCTCCGTAATCGCGAACGGCTGCTGCGTGAACGTGAGGTGATTCTCAACCAAATTGAACCCACTAACCAAGCCATCTATCAGCAATTGCGCGAACGCAAGCGTGGAATCGCTGTCGCCACTGTAGAAGACGATACCTGTTCTGCCTGCGGTTCTACCCTGACCCCCGCTGAACGACAAGCAGCACGATTTCCCCATCAACTGGTGTTTTGCAGTTCATGCGGACGCATCCTTTACGCTGGATAGACTATGCGTAACTTTTTAGGATTACAACTCGACCGTCTCTCGTTTTGGATCGGATTCTTAACTGGAACGCTGTTCTGGTTCGTCCTCTCACGGTTAGGAAAAGAATGGCCTAATCTGCGCGAAGGATTAAAGCAGTGGTTTAAACATTTCAAACAACGCCAACTTGTTGGCACCGAATTTGCGATTCGTCAAGATGCCTTACGCCGCGCCCAATGCAACCACCTCGCCGCCAACTTATTCGCATTGGATGAGGTCATTATCCCGCCGCGATTACTGGCCCCACCCCAACCGCCCACGGGTGAATCTGACACCAGATTACCCCGCATCCACGAGCAACTGTTTCCCCCCTTACCTCAATGGCCTGAATTCATTTCGCGCTTCGGGGCTACCACATTATCTCTTATTCAGGCACTCAGTCAATGGCAGCGAATTGCCATCGTGGGAAAACCCGGGAGCGGCAAGACTGTTGCATTGGCTCATCTTGCCTCAATTTTGGCGCGCCGTGAAGGTCTCCCGAGTTTTGCCACCAACCTTACCCCAATTTTTCTACACTATCTTGATATAGAGCCTTTTATATCCTCTACCATAGACCCCTTAGACCCCATCTATCGGGCTTTGACTCGCTTCTTACCTCTGACCTCACAACCCCGTCTGCTCAGTTTTTTGAAAAGCGCCTTCATGGACGGAGATGCAGTGCTCCTTCTAGATGGTCTGGACGAACTTCCTCCAGAGATGCTTAATACTGCGACCTCTTACCTCCAATCTCTGCTTACCAATTACCCATATACCCGACTTGTGCTGAGTGCTTCTGATTTATATCTGGATGGTCTAATTGAGCCCGGGATAGAGCCTCTGCCCATAGCCACCTGGACACATGATCAAGTGGAAGCGTTTGTAAACCGTTGGAGCCGGTTGTGGAATCAGCATATCGGTATCCCCACCTCACAGAAAACAAATATTGTCCCTCTAGATGATCTTCTGGTTCGAGGTTGGGTAGACACGACCCCCACCTATTCTCCATTAGAGTGGACGCTTTTTATCTGGGCGCTTCTAGCCGGCGACCTATCGAGCACAGTTCCAGATGCGATTGACGCCTACATCAACCGCCTTTGCGGTCCTAGCCTTCCAGTCACCTCATTAAGCACGCTTGCGCGCACATTTATCGAGAGCCGTAAACCCGCTCTCACTCCGCGCGAAATTGAACAGGCGGTTTCCGAACTGCAAATTGCAAGCGTGGCGTCTTCATCCAACGATCAAGAGCAAATCGTCAAGAGCCCGACTTCCACATCCCCGAATAGATCCGCCCGACCCGGCAATCGAATCCTGCTGGCGCTTTTGGATGCAGGGCTTCTCCGCGAACACAGCAATGAACGGCTCGCCTTTTCTCATCCTCATATCATGGCGTTCTTGGCCGCGCGTCACCTTGTTGTGCTACCAGAAACACCCGGGCTACCTCTTTGGAGCGCTGAAGATACGCTGGTTTACCATTTCGCTGCTCTTCACCCCGAGATGCCTTGGTTCGAGAAATGGATAAACGGGGATTCAGTCCATACCTTGTACCGTGCTTTTTACTGGGCACGCTTAACCCCACGCAATGCCCCTATTCGCTCATTCCTGATGAAGCGCATCCTCCCTACTTTGCAAAGCGAACCAGAAAATCCTGAAGCGGGCTTTGAGGGATTGGCTGCCTGTGTTACTACAAATGATCCATCCTTGACCCTATTATTCCGCCAATGGCTTAAAGCCAACACATCCGCTCATCGTCTTTATGCTGCTTTAGGGTGTGGTTTTTTGCGGGATTCTGGGGCATTGAAGGATCTCATAGTCTTATTGAATGATTCTGAAGAAATGGTTCGGGTGGGGGCTTGTTTTGCGCTGGCTCAATACCGGGACCCTTTGGCTGAAGAAGCCGTGTTACGTGCCCTTACCTTCGGAGACGAAGCCCTCCGTCTCGCCGCGGCTGAAGCATTAGCTAACATCATCCCTAGCGGTGAAGAACACCTCAAAGAAGCCTTATCTGTTGAAGATCTTCTCACGCGGCGGGCAGCCGTTATTGGTATCGCAAATTTGCAAGCCCCCTGGGTCGCGGAAGAATTAGAACGTATTGCTGTAGAAGACAGCCAGTGGGTCGTACGAAATGCTGCCACCCAGGCTTTAGAAAGCCTTCACCAAGCCCATTTATATCTACATCGGTCTACAATCCCACCCCATGACACGCCATGGCTGATTGCATTTGCTGCTAAATTAGGACAAGGCATTACGCCCGGAGAACCTGTAGATTCGCTACTTCTGCAAGCCCTAATTCAGGGCAATGATAATGAAAAACTATCTGCGATGGCTATGATTCGCGCTCAACCCCGTTCAATTTATGTTCAACCCTTGAAAACTCTTTTACACCACGACAATCCCGAAGTGCGCCATATGGCATACTACACTTTGTGGGCACTTTCCCTTTCCGAACCTATAGCAGAAATCACAAACTAGGTTTTTGCAGTGCCCTCCTTAGCGCTTGATCTACCTTTTCAGGTTCTTGACCAAAGACGGCAACGAGTTTTTGCTCACTTTCAAAGCCAGCGACAATTTCCAACTCAGCCTGCTTTACCCCCAAAATACTGCTCAAGAACGCCAACAGAGCGTCATTCAATTGATCGGACCGAGTGGCTGAAGCGTGTAACGCGACAACCACGACCCCATCATCGGTGATGTGTTCAACGTAATCCCGACCTGCACCACCTTTCACCCATAAAGTAAGCGCAGCACCACGTTTAGGCTGAGAAAAGCGAGGTTTTTCCTTCTGTCCCATCGGGCGTCACCTGAGCATATTACTTAGCACCCCAATGAGTATCCACTCAACCACTTGGATAAGAATAACGAGAATTATTGGACTAAAATCAATCATCTGGACTGGTGGAACAATACGACGGATTGGTGTCAACAAGGGTTCTACAATGCGATCAAGTGCAGATCGGATTGGATGGAAAGGGGAAAGAAAATAAGAAAGCACAACATCCACAATAACCACAATCACCAGAAGTGTGGAAAGGGCTTGGATCAATTGTATTAGCAACCCAATCATCGTTTAATCCTCTCGCAATATTGTTTTTATTCAGGCCGTGGGCCTAGTATTGCCTGGCCAATTCGCACCATTGTTGCCCCTTCTTCAATTGCCAACGGAAAATCTGCACTGGTTCCCATTGATATCTCATCCCAGGACACACTTGGAAACGCCCGAGCCAGAAAATCGCGCAGTCGTCGTGAATGGACAAAATACCGCCGTGTCTGCTCGGCATTTTCCGCTAACGGGGGCATGGTCATGATGCCTCGGACCTCAAGGTGAGGACATGTAACCAAAATCTGTTCAATCTCTGGTAATAACTCTGACCAAGAATCAGGATTTTCAGCTCGCCACCCTGATTTGCTCTCTTCTCCCCCAACATTAAATTCAAGCAAGACCGGTAATCGTCGCCCCTGTTCAGTCAACACTCGCTCTAATTTCTGAGCCAGGCGAAGGCTATCCAGCGCCTGAAACCAATCAAAATATTGAGCAACAAGTTTGGCTTTCCGGCTCTGTAAATGACCGATCATATGCCATTTAAGAGAATAACCCTGAAGAGCCTCTATTTTTGGAAGGGCTTCTTCTGGATAATTCTCACCCAAATCCTTTGCCCCGGCTTCCACCACTGCACAGATAACTTCAACCGGTTGACCTTTGGTAACAACGATCAAGCGGATTTGTGCGGGATTACGGCCACTTCGACTTGCGGCTTGGTGAATTTGCTCTAAAACCCTGAAATAGTTCTCACGAATAACACTGGCCTCCAAGGTCATCTTCAATGCCTCCATCAGGAATTTAACGCTATCAATGCGCCAAAGCGACCAGTTCGGCCCGCTTCACCGCGATGGGAGTACCAATGATGGGTATCACAAGCCGTGCATAAACCTGCTATTTCCACCTGAGTGACTCCTGCTTTTCTCAGCCACAGTGTATTTGCCTGCCACAAGTCGAAATACGTTCGCCCATTTCGTTGAATTAGCAAGGCTTCTGAGTCTTCTTGAAAGGTTCGCTTAACACCTTCAATAACCTCGGGCCCAACCACATAGTGATCTGGTCCGATAGAGGGACCAATAGCAGCCAGGATATTTGACGGAATGCTACCGTATTTCATCCGCATAACCTCAATTGCTTTGTATGTAACCGCCGCAAGTGTGCCTTTCCATCCCGCGTGCACTAATCCTACAACGTTATTTTCGGGGTCATACAAGAGGATCGGGACGCAATCGGCAAACCGCATAAATAAAGTCACGTTGGGATTCTGAGTCAAAATAGCATCCGCTCGAGAATGAGGCGCATCCAAGGGACGCGGTTGATCCGTGCAAACAATAATATCGCTATGTACTTGCCATACATCAAAAATTGTCTCGACCTTACGATTGACAACTTCAAAGATGCGCCGCCGGTTTTCGATGACATTTTCACGGGTATCCCCAAGATTCCCCCCCAAGTTAAGACTGGCCCACGGTACCGGGCTAACACCCCCCAGGCGGGTAAAAACTCCATGAACAACCGCGGGCGGAAAAATATCAAATTGATAGTAGACCAGACCATTTTGACGAACAAAGCCCATCGTCTCATTCACCTAACGTAGAAATAGGCTCTTATGTAGAAATGGACTCGTGCTGCCTTGTTTGAGCCACAAGCCTCTTCTTGCCTTGCAGAATGGCATGCGTTTCTCGCATGTTCTCTTCAATAATAGGATAAAGATACCACATCGTCATCCAGCCAAATAGAAACCCGGTGATCGTGCGCAACAACGGGGTGCTCTCACGCACGAGCGACCATTGGGAGAGAAAGGGAATCAAACCCGGTAATTGTGAAACCCCGTCCAGTGCAATAGGCACTAAACCGAACAGGACCCAAAGATACCAGGGAAGGCGCCTCCATCGTCTTCCAGTGAGCCCAAATACCAGACCAAAGAGCAGCATCGAACCGTAAATCGCCACATCACGCTGACAAAGTGCCACTTTGAAGCCCAATGGAGCCACCCCGTACCCTAAAGATTCACCTCCCGTAAGAGCCCGTGCCCGCCTCAAGTCCAGACCGCTGGTCCCCGTAATCGCTTCATATGAAACCACATCGTCCAAATGAGCTGCTTCACGCGGATAATAGGGTTGCAAACCGAAAAAGAACCAAGAACGAAACGCCAGTTGATGGCACAAGGGACTGTAAACCGTATAAATAGCATTGGCTAACCGGTTCCAGCCCAACCTAAGAGACAGAGGAGCAAGAAACGGGATACCAACATAAAGAAGCAAAAAGAAATTGAAAACAGCGAGGTAATGGCGACTCAACCAGAGCGAGAGGGCATCGGCAGCACTCCATCGGGTTGACCTGTTTACCTGGTTTTGTTTTTCCCCCGCTCCCAGTTGTTGCAATTGAGATTGGCGATCACGAGCTGCACCAAGCGCAATTTCAAGAGATTGGCGATCAACAGGAGGGCGCAATCGGTAAGGGCCAATTTCTACAATTGGATAAATTTCACCCATCAGGGAGCGTAAACCCTCGCTATTATCCACATTAATAACCGTAATTTGCAGGTCAAAAGTCTCCCTAAGATCTTCTAAAACCCTCTGTACCTCATCACACATGGGACATGACGACGTGCGATACACAGTAACAATAATCATGGTTCTACCCCTAACATCCGCAAGTAGGAGCTTAGTGCATCCGAGGTTAGTTCCCCCAGATGATAAGCCACCAGTTTTCCTTCTGAACTCACAAAGAAGGTAGTTGGAAAACCCGCGATTTGATAGCGTTCGGCAACCTCACCCTTCGAATCCAAGAGAACAGGAAAGGTCACCCCTATGGTGTGGATAAAAGATAAGACTTGTGAAGATGACTCGGCGTAATTGATCCCTACAACGAAAATTCTATCCCCTAAATCTTCATATACCTGCTGAAGCAAAGGCATTTCCTCACGGCAAGGATCACACCAAGAAGCCCAAAAGTTCAAAATTAGCGGATGTCCTCTAAAATCTATAAGGCTCGTAGCCTTACCATCCAGGGAGGATAAATTAAAATCCGGAACGGAGTAACCCACCTCGATTCTGTCAGATGCGAACAGATAGGCCAGACGCCCAAAAATCCCCCCACCCACCAACGCTCCCAAGGCCAACCCTATTACCAACCCCAACCATAACCGTGAAGACACAAGGCGGTTCACAATTCACAACCCTAAATCGACAAAAAAGCCAAATTGCGCCAGTTGGTTAAAAATTCCCAAGAAAAGCAAAACCCCAACACCAATCATAATCACCCCCATCGCGATCTCAACATAATGTATCACCTTTCGGTAACGGCGGAGGATGGTAACCACCCACCCAATCCCCAACGCAGCCACTAGAAATGGAATAGCCAATCCCAATGAATACATCGCCAACAGGAATAACCCATTTGCGACCGATCCCTGATTAATTGCCAGGGTCAATATCATCCCTAAAACAGGGCCAATGCAAGGTGACCAACCAGCAGAAAACGAGATCCCCAGAAAAGCGGAAGAAAATAGACTCCTTCGCTGATCAAGAGGTGTTCGCGGTCGAAGGTCATACTCGAGCCATTGGAGACGTAGCAACCCCGTCATATGTAGTCCCAACAATATAACGATGATACCACCTAAACGAGCAATCCATACTCGTAAGTCGTATAACAAACTTCCTACTGCGGAAAGGGCCAGACCCAGGGTAAGAAACACCAAACTAAACCCAAAAACAAAGGCTACACCGTGTAAAAACGTTTCCAGGCGATTGGGCACCCCCTCTTGTTGAATCCTCGCAACCGAGCGCCCGCTGAGATAGCCCACATATGCTGGGATAAGACCAAACACACAGGGAGATAGGAAAGAAGCCAATCCAGCCAAAAACGCTAATCCTGCACTCACCTCTGTCATCGAACACCTCAAAAACGTTTGATTTTTAAGCCTCAATAACCTCGACAATCGTCCCCCCAGGCATACTGACGGTAACATCGCCAGGGTCATATGGGACAATCGGTTTTGTCCAGCGAAAGACAAATTTAGCATCCTCCGGAGCGCAGTTCACACATCCGTGAGAGCGTGGGGTGCCAAAATCATTGTGCCAGAATGTGGAATGAATGGCTACACCTTCACCGGTAAACAGCGTTGTCCACGCCACACCCGGTAGATCATACCCGGTGCCAGTTTGCCCCCCACTCATATGAATCGAGATAGCTTTACGCCAAATTGGATGCGGCCCCAACGGCGTACCCCATTTCTCAACCAGATTTCCTGCCGCATCCCACTTAGCGCCAGAAGAAATTTGACACGCATATACCTCAGTTTTTCCCTCATAACAATAAAGCATTTGACGCGTTGGCGTTACATCCACCACAACGCGTTTGTCCTCAACTTCCGGACTAATCGGGGTTAGTTCCTCAACCGTCAAGGGGCGGAACGCTTCCGCTGCGGCCCAGAAAACATCACCAGGGCCATAGCGTTCATTAATGCGATAGAGGACTTGACCATGGGAATTCGTCGTCATGCCATCTACCCATAGGATTTGGCTGTAATACAAACGCGGAATAAGCCCATGCTCAACCACATACTTTAACCATGGTGAAGCGGGCTCGCGATTCTCGAGGAAAATCTGAACATGAGGAACAGTAACCTCAACCCACATCCCCTTGCCCAGACTGGTTTGAGGCAATTCATTTACCGGTGTATTCGGTAAATTTCGCACCGGCTGAACGCTAGGCGCATAGATATACCCATCTGGCGTTTCAACCCAACGGCGACTTTGACGTCCTGCCGGGACCTCGCCCACCACTTCGCGCAACCATACAACGACCGCATCTTCATAGAGCGCGCCCACAGAAGGGCTGTTTGCCGAAGGTCGGGCGCGAATATCTACCTTCCCAACGCAAATCCGCCCTAAGCGTTCTGCATCCGGCCAATCTGAAGCCAACTGCTGCCACTCTATCCAAGGCCGCAAAGCCAGCGATCCCAACGTCAGCACCCCTAACTTCAAGAAATCTCGTCGTGAGACTGGCTGATACCAGAAATTCATGCCCATAAAGATACCCCGGCTCAGAGGTTTTGTCAAATTTCCAGGATTAAAACACGGTTAGAACTGCGCAAAAATGCCTTCTTCAACCAGTAGTCGCACCTTTTCAATTTCTGGTCCCCACCAGGCATCCCCGGCCTGATAGGGCACGTATTTGCGCAGGAGACTATACGCCTCTTGAGTTCCTTGACCCAACCGAGCATCAGGGTATTGACGCAGGCGAAGGTCAAGCGCCCTGGCCGCAGTATAGAGTTCGATTGCAATCACCTGAACGGTATTGAGAACGATTTGCCGCGCATGCCGAGCAGCCGTGGTCGAATTTGCATTATGATCCTCCTGTTCGCCCGAGGTTGGAAGTGAGTGCACACTATCCGGATGGGCCAGGGTCTGATTCTCTAGCACCAACGAGGCAGCTGTATATTGAGGCATCATCAACCCGGAATTCAACCCCGCTGCGTCTGGAAAGTCCACCAGCATGGGCGGAAGACCGCCATTGAGTTTTCCATCGGTCAATCGGAAGATACGACGCTCAGAAATCGCCGCAACTTCAGCCATAGCGATACCCAAAAAATCCATCGCCATACCTACCGGTTCCCCATGAAAGTTACCTCCTGAGAGCACGGCTCCACCCTCAAAAAGAAGCGGGTTATCTGTAGCGGCGTTTATCTCGCGCTCGATAATTTGAGTCACAAAATCATAAGTATCCCATGCCATCCCCTGCACTTGGGGAGCACAGCGCAGTGAATAGGCATCCTGAACCCGTTGCGCACGACCTAGCAGCGTGGACCCTGCGGTCAGATGACGTATGTGCTCGGCTACCTTCTCCTGCCCCGGATGTCCACGTGCAACATGAATCCGGACATCAAAAGCATCAATACAACCCATAATCGCTTCCAGGCTCATGGCCAAAGCCACCTCAGCCGTACGTAAAAGGTTTTTGGTATCGTAAAGGACTAGAGCCGCAATTGCCGCCGAAAAAGTGGCTCCATTATTAATAGCCAATCCTTCCTTCGCTCCCAAAACCAAGCGCTTCAGTCCCGCCGCTTCCATTGCGTCTTTTCCCCGCAGCATTTCACCTTTGAAACGAGCCCACCCTGAATCTTCCGCACGATCTTCGGGATCGGTAGTAAACACCAATGCCAAGTGAGAGAGTAGAGCAAGATCACCTGAAGATCCCAAAGAGCCTTGTTCGGGCACAACAGGAACGACATCACGATTAAGCATTTCTATTAGAGTGTCAACCACTTCCATGCGAACCCCTGAGTGGCCACGGGCTAAGGTATTGGCTCGGATCAGCATCGCCGCACGCACAATATCATCCGAAAACGGAGTTCCAGTTGCAACGGCGTGACTGAGAATTAAGTTTCGGCTCAAACGATCCCTGGCTTCAGGTTTAATGCGCTGTTCGGCAAAGATTCCAAAACCTGTGTTAATGCCATAAACCGGTTTGTCCTCCCGTAAGATCTGCTCCAGCCAACTGCGAGACCGCAAAATGGCCTCCCTCCCCGCCGTTGAAAGTGAAACCGGCTCTTTTCGACGCGCAACGGCTACCACATCCGAGATTGTCAAATGATGACCATCAATTTCAATCATGCTAACCTCAACTCAAAAGAAGGTATCCCACCAAAATTGCTGCTGCCGGCACAGTGAGATTATCAATATCTAGAAAGGGTAAAGATTCAATCGTCGTCGCCACGAAGGCAACGCCCAACAAAGGACCAAACAGATCCGATGCGGAAGAATCAATCGCCCCCACTAGGATGAAAACACCCCAAATAAATGCCGCCATTCCCAAACCGCCAACTAACATCGCCAATGAACCAGCCACCGTCTTCGACCTCGACCAGGGTAACGAGGAACTGGGCAAACGCTTGCCGACAAGATCGGCTAACCCATCTCCACCACAAAGAAGCATAAGGGCAACTATGCCTATAGGTGTATCATACCAATACAAGATTGTTACTAGAACAAATACGATTCCATAAAAGAGCGGACCACGTAAAATTTCGCGCGCCAACCCGTGCCGGGTCATGGCGACTACTGCCGCCTCATCCCTTAGCAACCCTAGTCCTACCAATAGAAACTGAACCGTAATTCCCAAAGGGATCAGTGCAGCCCAAAAGCGCGATGAATAAGACTCCGGAAACAAAAGCCAGCACAAAACAAAAATTGGACCGGTACCGATATGAATGATTTTGCGACTCACCGGGCCGCTCACCCAGCCCCGTGCTACCATAAAGTTATTCAATCTCAACCAAGCCAGTGCCAATAAAAGTGTGATCAGGAATGCCAAAAAACTGCTATGGAGCATAATCCTCAATGGGGGAATAATTTAATTAAAGTCGGTAGCGACGACTCTCTTCTCGAGCCAGTTCGCGCTCTTCATCACGCTTAGCTATATCATGGCGTTTATCGTAAAGTTTCTTGCCTTTGGCAATAGCGATTTCCACCTTAGCCAGTCCGTCTTTAAGATACATTTGAACCGGGATGATGGTTACACCCTTTTGGCGTACGGCGTTCCAGAGTTCCAGGATTTCACGCCGGTGGAGAAGCAACCGCCGCGGTCGTTTGGGATCGTGATTAAACCGACTGGCTTTGTCGTAAGGGGCAATGTGAGCATTGACCAACCAGGCTTCGCGCCCATCTACCTGAACATACGAATCAGTCAGGTTGACTTGCCCGGCTCGCACAGACTTGATCTCGCTACCCTGTAAGGCAATTCCCGCCTCGTAACGTTCCAACAGGAAGTACTCAAACTTTGCTTTGCGGTTGGTCGCCACAATCTTAATACTCATATCTGCATTTTAACACATCTAGCCCCAGCGAATGATCACCCAACCCATCAAAAAACGCACCCCAGCCAAGATCAAGAGCGCCAGAGGTAATCCCAACCATTGACCGACCAACGGACCTACCAGAGATCCGAGCAACACGCCAGCATTAGCAACCACATTAAACCAGGCCAGCGAAGGTCCTCGTGCTTCTTCCGGCACACGATCGAGCAGATAGTTAAACAAAGCTCCACCCGCCAATGACCAGGCGGCCCCCCCAATGAGGTTAGCCAATAGATAAATTGCCGGTGAATGCGCAATACTCAGTAACGTTGGAAACCCACTTAAGAGCATTAAACCAAGCCCAGTAGTACCACGGTTGCCCAAGACCCGGGTAATTCGCACGAGTTGGGTCGAGCCCACAAACACACTTAAGAAGAAAAGCGCATTCCCCAGACTAATATATTGGTCGGAAATTCCAAGCACCTTGACAGTATAGATTGGAAAGAGCGGAACAGGCAAATACTGGGCCAGGTGAAATCCCAACATAATCAACAAGATGTGACGAAATGGGGTGTGAAGAATCTCAAAATGGAAAACCCGCTTGTAATCGGCAATGATCCCCCCAAAAGTGGCCAATAACGGATGGGGGTTCTCTCTCGCCATTCCGTGGCTTTCCTTCGTTACCACGCGCACAAAATACAAATGCACGGTACTCATTGCCGCCCCAATGACCCCGATCAGAAAAACCCAGACGTACCCCGTTGGAAAGGGGGAAATATTCAGAATGCAACCACAAATCAGCGAGGAAACGATGGTAGCGACGGCAAATGCCGCATTTCGCATCCCCGCCACCCATGCTCGCCAATCTACTGGAACGGTTTCTGCAAATAAGGCATTAAAACTAACCGAAAGTGCAGCACCAGGTATATAAAAGAGAAAGATTAGTCCGATTAATACAGAAGGTTGGATTGAGGTTGATCCCCAGAGTGGCAGGAAGACAAGAATCAAATATAACAAGCGGTGTACAACCGCCGTTCGAACCACCATTGGGTGCACGAAACGTTGTTCAAGTAACGCACCCGCTGGTAAGGCGAAAAGTAAACTCATTAGAGCTGGTGCCGCGTTGATCCATCCAATTTGTTCCGCCGAAGCCCCAACCCGAGTGGCATAAATGGTGAGAAAAGAAAGGGAACTCCCGTTTAGAACGCCAAACCAGGCAACATCGGCGATCAGATGAATAAAATTTCCCCGATATTCTGCGGGGAGCACTCCCAAATTCAACCAGCAAAACATGGACAGACGACCCCTCATGACCTCACCCACTTCCATAGAAAATCAACCTTCAATTCTACTCGTTCTTTGAGGACTTTACCCTCTCCCAAGCACCTTACATTTCTCTTAACCGTTGGGATTATAATGGCCTTAGCATACAAAGTTGGTCATAAAACAAAGGGAGGTAATTGCGATGAGCGAAATTGCGCTGGCCTTAGGGGGCGGAGGGGTTAAGGGAATTGCCCATTTGGGAGTCATCCATCGTTTAGAGCGAGAAGGGATCAAAATCAAGGCCATTGCCGGCACCAGCGCTGGGGGAGTCGTGGGTGCCTTGTACGCCGCTGGTTATTCTGTCAGCCAGCTGACCGAAGCTCTTGACGACCTAAACCGCATTAATTACTTTGCACGTCGTCCAAAAGACGGCCCATCATTATTGGGTTTAGGTCAGGTTGCTCCATTTTTGGAGCGTTTTCTGGCCGGTTTAACCTTCGAGCGTTTGCTGATCCCCTTCGCCTGCACGGCTGTTGATCTGCATACAAAGCAAGAATACGTGCTAAACCGAGGCTCGGTTCTAGACGCCGTATTAGCCACAATTGCCATTCCCGGTATCTTCCCTCCTCAGAAAATCGGACCTGCCGAATTAGTAGATGGCGGTGTGCTTGACCCGGTACCAGTAGCTGTAGCCCGTTGGCTAGCCCCCAAACTTCCAATCATCGCCGTATGTCTTTCACCGGTACCGGAAAAATGGCAGGAATTACCCGATTTCAATCCCATCCCCACCCCTCCGCTCCCTCCCCCTCTTCTGAGCCAAATATCTAACTTGCGTCTCAGTCAAGCCTTTCGCATTTACATTCAAGCCATAGATATTACTTCACGCATGTTAGCAGAACTTCGCATGCAAGTTGAAAAGCCCGATGTGATCTTACGTCCTGAAGTCAACCAATTTGGGATTCTGGATAAAGTGGAGCCAGGCATTTTATTTAAAGCAGGTGAAGAAGCCGTAGAAAATTCTCTTGATGCCATTCATCATGCACTTTCCTGGCCACATGGCTTACTGCGTCGCTTCCAAAGCCCACCTCCACCTGAGATCATTCATCCCCTGGAAGAATAGTACTCAAATGCGTGATCTACGCCACTATGCCCGGCAAACAACATTTCGCTTGATCCTTGGCGGACTATTCATCTTCATTATCGGCTTGGGTCTAATCACCTGGCGTTATGGACTTCCTGAGCCGGTTTTGGCTTGTTGTGTCTTTTAGTTGTATTGATGCCGATAGGAATGATTCTACTAACTCTTGCCATATGGGATTGGATTGTAAACATGATCGCTCCTGAACGTGCTCGTATCTATCAGTTTGAAGATCGAATCCTCAAAGTCCTTCTACCTCAATCCGATGCTCACCTAACCCCGCCCTTGTTGGTTCTCCACGGATGGACAGGGGATGAGCATTCCATGGACGTGTTCATCCGTCGCCTACCTGCCACCCGCTGTATATTAGCACCCCGCGCTCCATTCCCGGCAGAACCCGGGGGATACGCCTGGGTTCCACCCACCCCTGAAAGACCCGCCCCCTGGGAAGTGTTCGCACAATCCGCCTTGAAATTAAGAGATGATCTGGAAAACTGGTGGGAGTATTTTTCTTTCCCCAAAGCACCGATAGACATTATGGGCTTTAGTCAAGGGGCAGCCATGGCTCTTACGTTCACCATTTTGTTCCCTAAGCAGATCAATCGGCTGATCCTACTTTCCGGCTTCCTACCTCGAGGTGGGACAAACGCCCTCCGCCCGGGCTTGCTCTCCGGAAAGCCCATTTTTCTTGCCCACGGTTATGATGATGACATCGTCCCTTTCGAGCGAGCCCAAGAATGCTTGAAATGGCTCGAAATCGCCGGAGCCGATATCCAGGCTTGCTTAGACCATGTTGGACACCGAGTCAGCGCCAAGTGCTTGCAAGTCATGCGCGAGTTTCTAGATGCTAATACCCCTTCTTGAATAACCTGAGAGTTCCTAACGCCCCTGTAAAAAGGCGAAAATTCCCAGCAGAATTCCCACCGAGAGCAAAATCACAATGACCAAACCTGCCGGAATCCCTATCGCGCTACCCGAAGCACCGGCATCTGTAAAGGTTGGCACCACCAGTGAGGGGGCTGGGGTAAACGTTGGCAGGCGGGTGGGTTGGGGGGTAAACACAAACTGGGCTGCCAGGGTAGGATCAATGGTCGGCGTTGTTTGTGGGGTTACCGTGGGAGGCGGTTCAACTACCGGCAATTCAAAACCTGGTGTAACATCCACGCGAGGGGCATAGACCCACCCCACGCCTCCCGGAACCCCTGGATATTCGATCATAATCCATTCTCCGCCTGGCGAGCGTCCTTTGGCAGGTACCTTTTGCCCCAATAATAGAACCCCGATCCGCGGGTAAACGCCTCCCGGACCTGAACGCACATTGACAAAATCCTCACCTAAACCGGGTTTGACCGTAACCATGGGGCCGCTCGGCGTACTAGTTACAGTCGGAATATCCACAGTGGGAATTTGTGCCTGAACACTCAAACCGGAAAAAGCGGGTTGAAAAAACGCTACTCCTGCGATAATCAGGATTATCGGTGCCCGAAAATATTTGACTCGCATGTAATTCCTCTTTTAACCTTACTCCAAATTGATCTGTGTCCGATTATAATCAATTCAATCATGAAACAGCGGGTTTACTACGGAGAAATTACCCCTCAAGACATCGCCGAAGCCTTGAGAATACGCTTTGATCGAGGCGGTTATCGTGTTTACCAGATTGGCGATGGACCCAAAATCGCATTGCAAATCACCACCCGCGAAGACTCGCGATCGGGAGGCCAAACGGCTATCGGTGTTACCCTTGAAAGGATCACCAAGGGCGTGATCGTTCAGGTGGGTAAACAAGCCATATGGGATGTGGCGGCCAGTTTGGGGGTTACGGTACTCAGCCTGCTGCGCAATCCATGGCAATTGCTAGAACGCATTGATGATTTGGCCCAAGACATTGAATCTTTACAATTAACGCAAGAAATTTGGGAAACGATTGAAGCCACCGCCCATCTTCATCGTGCCAGTGAGCAGATCAGCCAAGCCCTTAGTCGCCCTGTCTGCGAATACTGCCGAACGCCTAATCCACCCGAAAACACCCATTGCATAGCCTGTGGTGCTCCCCTACCAGCGACCTTCTCACCCCCATGATTTAATTGTGGGGCTGGCTACTCTCTCCCCCAAGCCGCCGAATGCCACCAATGCGATGCACATCTGAGTAACGCAATCAGGATTTAGACCAAATTGCGCCACGCCCGACCATCTTGACGGATAAAATCATCCGCTCCTGGAGGCCCCCATGTTCCCGACTCATAAACCGGGAGATTGCGCACAGGGTATTCCTGCCATGCCTTTAAAATCTCGGAAGTAAACGCCCATTGGGCCAGCACTTCGTCGGAACGGGTGAATAATGTGGCATCACCCAGAAGAGCATCTAAAAGCAATCGCTCGTAGGCTTCGGGGGGTTGCACTCCAAACGTTTCTTGATAACTGAACTCCAATTTAACCGGCGTGATTTGGTTGACTGGCCCAGGTGACTTTGCACCGAACTCCAGTGCAATGCCCTCATTGGGTTGAAGGCGCAGCACCAGTGCATTCGGGGCTTCGCCAGCAACATTATGCCAGTTAAACAGCGAAAGCGGCATTTGGCGGAATTGGATCACAATTTCCGTGCACCGCACCGGAAGGCGTTTGCCTGAACGCAGATAAAACGGTACACCCGCCCATCGCCAATTATCAACAAAAAGACGTACCGCTAAATACGTTTCCGTGATCGAATTCGCAGGCACCCCTGGCTCATCTTTGTAGCCCGGCACACGCTGACCTTCAATAAACCCAGAGACATACTGAGCCCGGAATGTATTCGCCAACGCCTCTTTTCCACGCAAGGGGCGCAAGGCTTTCAGCACCTTGACCTTTTCATCCCGCACTGCGTCGGCATTGAATGCCCATGGGGCTTCCATGGCCGTTAGGGTCAGTAACTGCAATAAATGATTTTGAAACATATCACGGATTACACCAGCACGATCATAGTAACCAGCACGTGTACCAATACCATCTGTTTCGGCAACGGTGATTTGGACATGATCTACGTACTTGTGATTCCACAAAGGCTCAAAAATGGCGTTGGCAAAGCGCAACACCAGGATATTTTGGACGGTTTCTTTTCCCAAATAATGGTCAATCCGATAAACTTGTTTTTCGGAGAAAACGTTATGTACTTCTGCCTCCAACGCCTGTGCCGATTCAAGATCATTGCCGTAAGGCTTTTCAATGACGATGCGCGTCCAACCATTACCTCGTTTGTTCAAGCGGGCTTCACCGATGAGTCGGACAATCGTTACATATTCTTCGGGGGGAGTGGCCAAATAATATAAAACATGATCTATTCGCAGTGATTTGAGAAGCGATGCCAAACGGTGATATCCTTCGAGATCTTCGAATGTCGAGCGGATATAATAAGCATTTGCCAATAAACGTTCTAACGCTGGCTGGCTAATCGGCTGGGTACGCGCAAAGGACACAACTGCCTCGCGCAGTGTTTCACGCAAAAATTCGTCCGACCAATCCCGGCGGGCAAAACCAAGGATGTATAGCGGCTGAGGTAAACGGCCGCTTAAAGACAGTTCATAAAGCGCCGGAATTAACTTCCGTCGGGTTAGGTCGCCAGTCACCCCAAAAACGACAAAGGCAATGGCTCCGCTAGTAGGCTCTTCATTGCGCGCAGGTGTCATGATTACCTCCAAAACCTAGCATGTCTCATCCTCAGAAAATAATCGGGCTGTTATAATCAGATCAACTATATAAATCCAAATTATAGTGCAAAGATTGACAATGTCGAGCCACATTCACCACTCTATTACCGATATCCCCGGAATTCTAGTAGGTCACGCCCATGACAAAGAAGCACTGACCGGCTGCACCGTCATTCTCTGTCCCAAAGGGGCGACTGCAGGGGTTGACCAACGTGGCGGCGCGCCAGGCACACGCGAAACAGATTTACTTCACCCAGTGCATTTGGTCGAAAAAGTGCATGCCATAGTGTTGGCGGGAGGTTCAGCATTTGGCTTAGACGCCGCCAGTGGCGTGATGCGTTACTTGGAAGAACGCCAAATCGGTTTCGATGTCGGTGTAACCCATGTCCCTATTGTCCCCGCCGCCATTCTTTTTGACTTAGATGTGGGCAACCCCAAAATCCGCCCGGATGCAGCCATGGGATACCAAGCTTGCCTGAATGCTACAACACCAAATACAGCCCAAGGGAACGTTGGGGCTGGTATGGGCGCCACTGTTGGAAAAATTTTGGGTATTCGGCAAGCCATGAAATCCGGCTTGGGCACAGCCAGCGTCGAGATAGGACGCGGCGTTATCGTCGGAGCTATTGTTGCCGTTAACGCTTTGGGCGATGTGATCAATCCCGCAAACGGTCAAATCCTTGCTGGTGCCCGCCCACTTTATATCGGCCCGAAACGCATCGGTGAAACCGAAACATTTGCCAATACTCTACATGTAATGCGTAGCCTGGTTGGTCGCACTGCATTTAAGTTTGCTACGCGTCAAAACACTGTCATTGGGGTCGTTGCCACGAATGCACGTTTGAATAAAGAGCAGGTTACCCGGGTGTCCCAAATGGCTCAGGATGGACTTGCCCAAACCATTCGGCCCGCCCATACCATGTTTGATGGGGATACGATTTTTGCCCTTGCCACCGGGGAGCGTAATGCCGATGTTAATATTGTGGGTGCCTTCGCTGCCCAAGTTGTGGCCGAAGCCATCTTAAACGCGGTACGATATGCCGAGCCCGCCGCAGGATTACCTTCCGCAGCATCACTCCAAGCATAAGAGAGCGTCCTATGGAAATCTATCAGCCACACCCTGAACTTCACCCGCTAATTGCTCAGCGTCGTTCCTCACGACTGATGGACTCAAAGCGTCCAATCGAACCCTGGAAGGTTCAATTACTGCTGGAAGCTGCACGGTCTGCTCCCTCTAGCAACAATTTGCAACCCTGGCGCTACCTCATCTTTGATGAGCGCAATCCAGAAGCACTCAATAAAGCACGCGAATGCCTAACCCCCGGAAATCAGAAATGGGCTAATCATGCCCCATTATTAATCCTCGCGGTTGCTGAGGAAATCCGACCTGATGGGCGCCCCAACCCGAAAGCCCTTCATGACTTAGGCATGGCTAACGAAAATCTTATCCTCCAGGCTATTGCCTTAGGTTTGAACATTCGACCTATGGGAGGTTTTGACGCCGAAAAAGCGCGTAATTACTTCAACATTCCCCCAGGTTATACCCCGGTGGTAATGTTGGCTGTGGGATATCCGGCTAAAGATACGGATGGGTTCCCTGCGGATATCCTGGAAAAGGAACGTTCTCCCCGCCTGCGTCTACCGCTTTCCTCTATCGCATTCCTCACTTCATGGGACACCCCGTATCCGACCTCAGAATTTACCGCCACAACGCATCCCATTCCTCCAAATTCTCCATCCAACTGAAGGGCTAACCATATGGCAATCTACACCACGCTCATTTCTCCGCAGGATGTTCTATCTAGCTTACACCACCAAGATTGGGTTATTGTAGATTGTCGCTTTGACCTGATGCAATCAGATTGGGGATTTCTTTCTTATCAGGAAGGCCATATTCCCGGGGCGGTTTATGCCGATTTGGATCGTGACCTTTCAGGACCTCGCACCCCCCTGACCGGACGCCATCCGCTGCCGGATCCGGATGCATTTTGTCGACGGCTCAGCCAATGGGGAATTGACCCTACCAAACAAGTCGTGGTCTATGATACGGTTGGCGGGGCTTTTGCCGCTCGGTTGTGGTGGTTATTGCGATTCTTCCATCACGAGGCAGTAGCTGTACTGGATGGCGGTTTCGATCATTGGGTACGTCAAGGGTTCCCAGTTGAAAAAGGCGTACACACCAACTCACCCTCCATTTTCCGTGCTCAACCGAAGCTATCCTTTATTGTCACTACTGCCGAGATTGAACAACACCTCCAACAACCTCGCTTTTTACTCATTGATGCGCGAGCCCCCGAACGTTATCGCGGCGAAACTGAACCCATTGATCCAGTTGCCGGTCACATCCCAGGTGCTGTTAACCGCTTTCACCAAAACAACCTGAACCCAGATGGCACCTTCAAATCTCCTGTGACACTGCGAGAAGAATTCACTGCACTGCTTGGCAGCACATCCCCTGAGCAGGTAGTCGTTTACTGCGGTTCTGGAGTAACCTCATGCCACCACATACTGGCAATGGAAATTGCGGGGCTGCATGGAGCTCGCCTGTACGTCGGTTCGTGGAGCGAATGGATTCGCGACCCTAACCATCCTATTGCCATTGGAACAGAATAAGCCCCAGCATGGACGGGGCTTATTCGCAAATACTAGAACGATGACACTGGTCACACGCCAAACCCACGATTCAACCGTTCCAGCGTCTCCTTTGGTGGACGCAAGCGATCTTGGCTCAAGCGGTTAAGCGGTTCTTCCGGTAAATCATAAGAATCAAACATAGTGGGTGCATTAGGATTCACATAAATGATCCCGGTGATCAACCAATTGTTCTGTTTCGCCTCCTCCAGAACCCGCAAGGCTTCAAACAGATTGGTGGGATCATAATCATGATCCAATTTCTTTAACATGACAATTGAACCATCATGGAGTTGAACCTCACGAACAGTTCCTTCCTCAAAATCTTCAATATAAATTTCCTCGCGCGGTGGAACAAAGGTAATATCATGCAACGGCATTTCGTGATCTTTGCCCCACGCGTATGAGTGAAGTGAATCTTCCTGGTTATGGAAGGTAACGCAAGGACTGATAATGTCAATAACGGCTATACCGCGATGGCTAAACGCTGCTTTGAGAATCTCCTTAACCTGTTTAGGGTCACCCGCAAAGGAACGTGCAACAAAGGTCGCATTAGCAACCAGCGCTTCCAGGCAAATATCTATCGGCATATAAGGGTTCGTTCCCTGGCGTTTGAGAGTTAAGCCCTTCTCGGCAGTGGCCGAAAACTGCCCTTTGGTCAACCCGTAGACACCGTTATTTTCGACAATGTAAACCATGGGGAGATTGCGACGCACTAAATGTTTGAATTGCCCCATACCAATGCTGGCGGTATCACCATCGCCGCTTACTCCAATTCCCTTCAATGTGGTATCGGCAAAAAGTGCGCCTAACGCTAAAGAAGGCATTCGTCCATGCAAACCATTAAAACCGAAGGACCGGTTTAAGAAATAAGTAGGGCTTTTACTCGAGCAACCAATACCACTAAACTTCACCACCTTTTCCGGTACAACGTCCAGTTCAAACATGGTGCTGATAATTTGGTTAGCAATGGCATTATGCCCACATCCCTGACACAAGGTGCTGGGCAATCCACGATAATCCGAACGGCTCAGTCCAACTCGATTGACCTGAACTTTTGGTGAAGATACCTCTTGAGTGATCATTGCAAACCCTCCATCACCGCAATCCGTTCCGTTACCCACCGCGCCGTCAGAGGTAGGCCATCAACATGGGCCACCGAGCGCAACTTTGTGGCATGTTCAGGAAAATTCATCGCCAGCAATTGGCGCATTTGTCCATCGCGGTTTAGTTCAACGACATAAATGTGCGAATGGTCTCGTAAGAACTCAGTCGTTTCATCGGTAAAGGGCAAGGCCCGCAAACGCAGAAAGTCTGTAGCCAACCCTTTTTCAGCGAGCAAATCACGCGCCTCTTGAATAGCCGGTTCCGTCGAACCATAGGCGATGATCCCGATTTCGGCGCCCGGATGAGTGTGAAGCACCGGTTTCGGCACTAAATTTCGCGCGTTTTCCATCTTTCGCGCAATCCGGTTCAGAACTCGTTCCCACACCTCAGGCTCTTCGCTGTAGCGCGCAAACTCATCGTGACCAGTACCACGGGCAAAGTAAGCACTGCGAGGATGAGTATTGCCCGGTAAGGTACGATACGGGATTCCATCTCCATCTACATCCAGGTACCGTCCCCATTGCCCCTGGTGTTCGTTCAAAAACCGCTCCAGATCCTTTTCCCATAGCACCTTGCCGCGATCCATCGGCAAATTCGGGTACTCAAAAGGTTGACCAATATGCATATTCATGCCCAGGTCCAGATCCGAAAGCACCAGTACCGGCGTCTGCAAACGTTCGGCGATATCGAAAGCCCGCCATCCCATTTCAAAGCATTCATTGACATTACCGGGCAACAAAATCACGTATTGTGTATCCCCGTGACCGAGAAAATAGGCAAAGGTTAAATCACCCTGCGCGGTGCGTGTGGGGAGACCGGTGCTAGGCCCAACCCGTTGGATATCCCAAATCACCACTGGAACTTCAGCGTAGTAGGCCAACCCCAGGTATTCTGCCATCAGACTGAAGCCAGGCCCCGAGGTTGAAGCCATTGCTCGTAACCCCGCCCACCCGGCTCCGATGGCCATCCCTGCTGCCGCCAATTCGTCTTCGGCCTGAATGATGGCAAACGTATGTTTACCCGAGACCGGATCTTTGCGCAACTTGGGAGCATACTCACCTAACGCTTCGGCAAAAGACGAAGCCGGGGTGATCGGATACCAAGCAGCCAATTGAAAACCACCGTAAATTGCCCCTAAAGCCCCGGCGGTATTCCCGTCAATCAGGATCCGATCCTCCGGTGCAGGCATAGGTTCCACACGATAGGGATCGCGTTTTTCCAGGTTATCTGCGGCCCAATCTGCCGCCGCCTTGATGATCGCCCAATTCGAATCAATAGCTTTCTGTTTACCCTTGAAGTGGACCGCCAGTGCTCGTTGAATGGCCTGCAAATCAATGTTCAGCATTTGGGCCACTACACCCACGTATACCATGTTGGCGACATAATCGCGCATATTCGCCGGTACATCCGCCTGGCGCACAATTTGTTTGACCGGCATCGGGTAAACCACGATGTCCTCACGTGGTATGACCATTTTGATGCTATCGTCGTAAAAAAGAACCCCGCCGGGTACGAGGTAATTCAGGTCTTGCAAAAAGGTGGCGGGGTTCATGGCGACAATCACATCGTCCGTCTCTATCCGTCCTAGATACCCCTTACGGCTGAGACGGATGGAATACCAGGTTGGCAAGCCCTGAATGTTGGAAGGGAAGATATTCTTTCCCGAAACTGGAATGCCCATCGTGAACAGAGCACGTAGCAAAATCCCGTTCGCCGTTGCGCTTCCCGAGCCATTAATCGTGGCTACTGTGATGCAAAAATCATTGATGATGGTAGATCGGGCTTCGTGCTCTTTTAAGGGGGAAGAAATTTGAGGGGAAGTCATAGGTTACCTCGTCCGAAGAAACCTCACTCAAAGCGTTGGAATGGCATGGGTTTGCTCCGCTGATGGATCAAACCCATATGCTCAATTAATGCCTCATAGCCTGCCTGATAGTTACGCTGGCACACACTCTCCACCATCTTACGGTGGTAATTCCAAACCCGTTCCAGATACGCCAAATCGGCATACAGATCCAAGCCTGAAGCCTCGTAGAGTTCCCAGTAGGCCTCCAAGATACCCTCAACAAATGGATTGTTCAGCCGGCGATAAATGGTAAGGTGTAACTCGCGATGTTCCGGATGTGGAATCTGGATGGGATTGGCTTGGAGTTTTTGGAATGCTCGCTCGATCAAACGAGAGAGATTCTCACAATCCTCCTCATTAAGACGGCTGGTGGCTTCAAACCAATAAGCGGCTTCGATATGGTTGCGCAAATCGGAGAAAGCACTAAAATACTCGGGGTTAAGGGCAAGAGCATAAGCCAGGCTCTGAACAACGGTCGGTCGAAACGAGTAGGGCAAACGACGAATGCCGGTGCGTGGCTTCACCTCTACCAAACCTAAAGCCCGTGCCACTTCTAGTTGTTCCCTCAAGACCGAGATACTAACGCCGAGACGAGCGCTTAATTCGGTCAAGGAGGGTAAGTGCTCACTTTCTTGACAGGCTTCAGTAGCCAGGTAACGCAGAAACTCCGAGAGGTGATGGTTCGTTACACGTTCTAAGAGCACCGCACACCTCAATCATTCTGATTAATCTGATTATTTATCATAATTAGTATAGCACGTTCAAAATACCGGCGTCAAGCTGTTCAACGGGTGATTCCTTGACAACTCGCCCCAAATCTTTATACTTACCCCCAATGCAGACCCAAAAGGAGACCCAACCATGAAGTACGATTATCAGGAAACATCCCGTGATCTATTGACTCGGATTGATATCCACACCCGCTACGGCAGTCGTGACATTGACCAGTGGATGCTTGAAGTGTTGCCGCTGAAAAAGGGCGACCGCATCCTAGATGTAGGCTGTGGCGCCGGTAAACAGTGTTTTGTCTTTTACAGACATTTGGAAGGTAACGCCGAAATTATCGGTGGTGATGTTAATGAGGAACTTCTCGCTCAAGCCCGCCAGGAGAATCAGAAACGCGGGACAAATATTCAGTTCTCATACTTAGACTTCAACCGTCCTTTTCCTTACCCGGATAATAACTTTGACGTGCTATCATGCTGTTTCGCCATTTATTACGCCGAGGACATTCCTTTCACTGTTGCCGAAATGCACCGCGTCCTAAAACCTGGCGGTCATCTCTTCACCACAGGGCCTATGCCCAACAACAAACAACTTTTCTATGACATTATTCGAGAGGCCACCCAGAAGCCTATTCCACCTATGCCCGGTAGTTCCCGCTATGCCTCAGAGATTTACTCCACCATCCAGCGTCAGTTCTCTAAAGTTGAACTTTTTATTTTCGAGAATCCTTTGACCTTTGAAACCGTTGAGCCTTTCCTTGAATATACACGGGCTTCACTTTCTGAGGATCGCCGCCTATGGAAAGGGCTTTTTGAGGGCAAAGATGATTTTCAGCGTGTCATGGACCAGATCGCCCAGGTTGCTTCTCGCCGCTTAGAGCAAGCGGGCAAATTGGTTATGACCAAAGTTGTGGGTGGAATTCTTGCCACAAAGTAGCGCCTATGGGACAAGACATGTATTTCTACGGTCACCGGGTGTGCTTCATTGGTGCACACCCTGATGATATTGAACTGGGCTGTGGTGCCTTAATTGCTCACATTGTGAATCAAACCGAGATCCTGTGTGTAACACTCTCGGACAATCAAAAAAATCCTGAACTCAAGAATCTGGTTAAGGAGCACTACCGAAGTATGGCTGTGCTTGGGGTGCCTGAAGATCGTGTCATTCTAGGCCAATTTGAAACCCGACGGTTTCCTCACGCGCGGCAGGAGATTTTGGAATACCTGATCCAAATTAACCGAACATTTCAACCCGATCTGGTATTTGTGCACACCAAAGCCGACATCCATCAAGACCACGCCACCGTAACCGAGGAAGCCTTACGAGCCTTTCGAGGCACAACTGTGCTGGGTTTCGATGTCATTCGCTCCAGTTACGGTTTCTTTCCCAGTTTCTTGGTCGAGGTTACCGAGGAAGATGTCGAAAAGAAAATCGCGGCTTTGGCAGAGTATAAGACTTACCAGAATCGCTACTACTTTGATCCCAAAATCACGCGGGCTACCCTCATTCGCAACGGTGCTATCTGTGAACGCCCATATGCGGAAGGATTTGACATCCTGCGCATCGTGGGTGCATTTCGCTGTAGCGACTCATAATGGCTTGCATGGGAAATTTCCCGCTGATAAAAAGCGATTGCCCAATAGGGCAATCGCTTTTTATCACAAAGTCCATTTCAGTGTTTTTTCAGGCTCGTCTAATCCCGATGAAAACGTCATTGCCCTCGATGCGAACGGGATAAACTGGAATATCCACCACTGCGGGCAAAGTAAGCGCTTTACCCGTCCGCAAGTCAAACCGGGCACCGTGGCGGGGGCAGATAATTTGATAACCATCCGTCTCACCATCGCCAAGTGGGCCTTCATCATGCGTACATACATCGCCAACAGCGAAAAGTGTACCGGCTAAATTAATAATGACAATCGGTTCATTGTTGATCTCAAGAAACAAGCGCTCTCCCACCGGAATCTCATCCCGTGTGGCCACTTTTAGAAAAACATATTCTTCATTACTCATTGCTTTCTACAGCTCCTCATCACCAATTTTTATCCCAGATTGACCTAACCCATATACACCAGCTTTCAACACCTTAAGTGGTAATAGAGCGCACTTAATCCGAACCGGACCCAATTCTTCAAACCCCAAGAGATCTAATATATCCTGGCGTCCTAAACCCTTAATGTCGTCGAGGTTCTTACCAATGATCGCTTCCATAAGTAAATCTGCCGCAGCCTGCGAAATCGCACAACCGTGACCACTAAAAGCCGCTTCGGTAATTGTGCCATCCTCCGCTACACGCAAATCAATGCGGATGTGATCGCCACAGAGAGGGTTTTCGTCCTCATAAGAAATATCATGCGGATCTAATTGGCCCCGATAATGAGGCATTTTATACCGTTCGATAATCAGTTCACGATAAAGGTCATCCATGAAAATTCTAGATGCCTGCCTTTCAGCCGAAAATAGTTTGCACTTTTCGCAGCGCCGTAACCAAACGATCCACTTCGTCAAAGGTGTTATAAAGGTAAAACGAAGCCCGAGTTGTTGCCGCAACCCCTAATTTTTCATGTAGCGGCATCGCACAGTGATGCCCAGCCCTCACGGCTATCCCCTCCCGATCAAGAATTTGGGCTACATCATGGGGATGCACGCCTTCAACAGAAAAAGACACCACACCCCCTCTGTGTTCAGCAGGTGGGCCAAAAACCTTCAATCCCGGAATAGTCACAAGACGCTCTAGTGCATAAGCAATCAACTCATGCTCATATGCGGCAATGGCTTCCATGCCTACATTTTCCAGGTAATCAATTGCAGCTGCAAAGCCAACCGCCTCTGCAATGGCAGGTGTCCCAGCCTCAAATTTATAGGGAATTTCGTTTGGAACAAATGACCTCAACTGAACTTTCTTGATCATGTCCCCGCCCCCCAGAAACGGAGGCATATGTTCAAGCAAATCTTCTCGGGCATACAGAACTCCAATACCGGTAGGACCCAACATCTTGTGCGCTGAGAAGGCTAAAAAATCAACCCCTAACGCCTGCACATCTACACGCAAGTGGGGTACAGATTGAGCTCCATCTAAAAGCACCATTGCTCCTACCTGGTGCGCTAGTTCTATCATTTGGGCAACCGGATTTATGGTACCCAACACGTTTGACATATGCGTAAAGGCCACTAACCGAGGACGCTGTTCCAATAACTGCTGGTAGGCGATTAAGTCGAGGTAACCGTCTTCCGTTACCGGCACGAACTCTAAACGGAGGTCCTTTTCAGCCCCCAGGATTTGCCAAGGGACAAGATTGGAGTGATGCTCCATTTCGGTAAGTACAATGAGATCACCAGAGCGTAATTGGCTTCGTCCCCACGAATAGGCAACCAGGTTGATTGCTTCGGTGGTATTGCGGGTAAAAACAATTTCTCGCGTCTTACGGGCATTAATAAAACGGGCTACGCGCTGGCGGGCCGCTTCATACAGCGCGGTAGCCTCCTCGCCCAAGGTATGCACTCCACGATGAATATTGGCATTCGACCAACGATAATATTTATCCATGGCTTCAATCACGGCAAGCGGCTTTTGAGCCGTCGCCGTGGAGTCGAGATACACCAATTTAACCCCCGGACGAACTTCCCGTTGGAGTATCGGGAAATCCGCCCGAATTTTTTCAACACTAATAACCTTTAAATGGTTAGCACGCATGTATATATCACGCTCCATAACCACCTAGCCGGATTCATCCCTAAGGCTAATTCGAGCCCACCGGTTCGACCCGAGACGAGGAACGTTTCTGGGGTACACGAATATGCGGCGAATTGACCGGGAACCATAAAATATGATCAGGCACCATCCAGCCGTCGGTCAGGTAGACGTTGGTGCGGAACTGCACCGCAACCATCTTCGAGTCCACCTGCACCACGATTCCCTTCACCCAGCCGCGTACCCGCTGACCGTTTTTCTCGTGATCGCAATAGACTTCCACCACATCGCCTACATCGAAGCCCTTTTCCGGCTCAGGTGGACGCATATAGGGTACACCTGCCATATCCACCTCCCAAATGCATGATCTTGGAACAAACATCATATAATTTTAGCACATCTATAGTTAGAATCGAATGTGCCCTATCGAGTAACCCTATAACAAATGGTGTATATCCCCCGGATTGTTCTGAAAATCATTGCCAGAGCAACCCAGGGGAAAGGTCGTAGATGTTCAACCTTTAAAGTTTAACATCTTTCGTTGAATCGCCTCTTGGAAGCGCGCCCGTACACCCTCAAACGGAATGCGCTGCATGATCGGGTCAAAGAATCCCTCAACGATTAACCGCTTAGCCTCCACATCAGGGATACCACGGGTACGCAGATAAAAAATCTGTTCAGGATCAATTTTGCCCACTGTGGCCCCGTGCGTACAGCGCACATCATCTGCCAATATCTCCAGGCCGGGAATGGAGTCCGCCCGCGCCTGACGACTGAGCACTAGATTTCGGTTGGCCTGGTAACCATCAGTTTTGAAGGCCCCTGGTGCAACGTAGATCATCCCTTGCCAAACGACCCGACTTCGATCAAGCAACGCCCCTTTGAACAACAAATCGCTGGTTGTATGGGGTGCCAGATGGTTCTGCTGGGAGTCATAATCGAGGTGCTGATCGCCATCGGTGAAGTAAAATCCCGACATACGACCACTGCTTCCTTCACCCACCAGATCCAACTCGGCAAAATTCTTGGTCAAATGCCCTCCCATAGCACCGAAGACCCAGTCCACATTGCCTTGGCGGCCAACGCGGACCCGCTCGTGGGTAAAGTTCCAGACATGCTCACCCCAAGATTGCAGTTCAACGAATCGCAGAGAGGCACCTTCACCCACATACACTTCAACCAACCCAGCGTGAAGCGTTTGCCCACCGGTTTCGGTCGGCGAGGCATATTCGTGAACATACGTTACCGAAGCGCCTTCTTCTAACCATACGACCACATGGGAAATATGGGCTAAACCTATTCCCGGTCCCCACAGCAAACTGTGAAGTGGTTGTTCAACGACAACCCCCTTTGGTACATATAGGAACACTCCGGTCTGCGCCAGTGCAGATGCCAACGCTGCAAACTTACCTTCTTCCGGGGAAACGATTTTCCCCAAACGGGTTTCTAATAGTTCTGCGTAATTCTGTTCTGCAGTGCGCAAATCGGTGAAAACCATACCTTGAGCGCATAGGTTTTCATCCAGAGTGGTTCGCGCTCCACCAGGCAATAGAATTACCTGACCAGCATGAGCCTCCCCTGCCAGAGGGCTTAGCAAACTCTCATCTAGTGGAGCAAGATCAAGATAGGCATCCGATTCAGGCAGACGAAAGAGATCGGCCTGAAGCCCGCTAATATCGGTACGTCGCCAAGCCTCATCCTTGGGATCGGGCATGGGCAAATTTTCAAAGAGATTCCAAGCCCGCTCACGAAAAGCTTGGATACCCGAACTCAGGCCGTCCACTCGCACCATGGACCGTTGAAAGGAAAAGGTCTTTACCGGCGCTTGTGATTCGCGCCGCCGACCTCGAATGACAATCTCAGGGGTTTCCTTCGTCATAGCCTCCACATCCTTTTCTATCCAATATCTTCGATGTACAATGATTAACCAATCGAGCCTTCCATCTGCAATTGGATAAGCCGATTCATTTCCACCGCGTATTCCATGGGCAGTTCTTTGACCAACGGCTCGATAAACCCAGAAACCACCATAGTTGTTGCCTCTTCTTCGCTCAGACCGCGGCTCATCAGGTAGAAAAGTTGTTCCTCGCCCACCTTTGAGACCGAAGCCTCATGACCGATGGTCACGTCCTCTTCGTCAATCTCAATATACGGATAGGTATCTGATCGCGACTTCGGGTCTAACAACAAAGCATCACAGACAACGTTGGAACGGGCATTGTAAGCGCCTTTGTGCACCCTTAAGAGGCCGCGATAGGACGCTCGTCCGCCGCCCTTACTGATGGACTTTGAGGTGATCTTGCTACTGGTGTGCGGCGCGAAATGGATCACCTTACCGCCCGCATCTTGCCACTGACCAGGCCCGGCAAATGCCATAGAAAGGATTTCACCATGGGCTCCCGGACCCATCAAATAGCACGATGGGTATTTCATGGTGATTTTAGAGCCCAAGTTGCAGTCTACCCACTCCATGGTCCCCTCTTCTTCCACAATAGCCCGTTGAGTGACCAGGTTATACACATTGGTAGACCAATTTTGGATGGTGGTATACCGCACTCGAGCCCCTTTCTTGACCACAATTTCGATCACACCGCTGTGGAACGAATCGGTTGAGTAGATAGGCGCCGTGCATCCCTCAACATAGTGCACCTGCGCACCTTCGTCTGCAATGATCAGAGTACGTTCGAATTGGCCAATGTTGGCCACATTCAAGCGAAAGTAGGCTTGCAAGGGCAGATCAACCTTGACACCCTTGGGCACATAGACGAACGACCCCCCCGACCACACCGCGCTATTAAGCGCCGCAAATTTGTTATCCTCAATCGGGATCACTTTACCGAAATATTCACGGAACAGATCGGGGTAATGACGCAAGCCATCCTCAATGCTGACAAAGATCACCCCTTGCTTGGCCAGATGTTCCTGGATGCTGTGATAGACCATCTCGGACTCATATTGAGCGCCCAAGCCAGCCAGAAACCGCCGTTCCGCCTCAGGAATACCTAATCGCTCAAAGGTTTCTTTGATCGGGTCAGGGATGTCATCCCAAGAACGCCCCTCTTTATCCGTGGGCTTGACATAATAGTAAATATCATCCAGGTTAAGCCCCGAAAGGTCAGCCCCCCACATAGGCATAGGGCGCTTGCGGAAATGCTCCAGAGCCCGTAAACGGAACTCAAGCATCCATTGGGGCTCACCCTTTATCCAGGAAATCTGCTTTACAACCTCCTCATCAAGCCCTTTGCGAACCTTGAACACCGACACATCTGGAGCGGCGAAACCATAACGGTACTCACCCAATTGCTCCAGGAATTCTTCTTGCTGAGGTTTTGCTACCATTTTGCCCTCCGCTCAAACTCACCACTCATCATCGGGGTTACGCCAGAACCGAATCACCTTCCAGTTTCTCGCGCACCCAACTGTAACCCTTTTCCTCGAGGTGCAAGGCCAAATCAGGGCCACCGGTTTCAACAATCCGGCCATCCATCATCACATGAACCACATCCGGTTTGATGTAATTCAAGATGCGTTGGTAATGAGTGATGACCAACACTCCCAGATTGGGCCCCCTCAAGGCATTGACACCATGGGCAACGATGCGCAGTGCGTCAATATCAAGCCCCGAGTCCGTCTCGTCCAGAATAGCAATCTCAGGTTGCAAGACCGCCATCTGTAAAATTTCAGCGCGCTTCTTTTCGCCGCCGGAGAAACCATCATTCAAATACCGTCCCCCAAAGGACGGATCCATATTGAGCAAAGCCATCTTCTCTTTCAGCAATTTGCGGAATTCGGTGATTGGGATACCTTTATCTTCCGGGTTGCGGGCGCGGCGTTGGGCATTGAGCGCAGTGCGCAGGAAATTAGCCACAGTTACACCCGGAATGGACACCGGATATTGAAAAGCCAAGAAGATACCCAAATGAGCTCGTTCATCGGGTTCCAGTTCTAAAATATTCTGACCTTTAAACCATACTTCGCCCTCAACAACCTCGTAGCCCGGGTGCCCCATCAGGGTGTAAGCCAGAGTAGATTTCCCGGTACCATTGGGTCCCATAATCGCATGCACCTCACCCTTGGGTAAGGTCAGGTTAACTCCCTTTAGAATCTCCTTACCCTCCACGCGCACTTTTAGGTTGCGAATCACTAATGCGTCGGTCATGAATTTCGTTACCTCCTAGGAAATAAACCTCTTTGGATCAAGTTGAGCGCATTATAGCATGTTTTTGTGATCTGGTCAATATTTATGATAATATTCTAATATATTGACAATTTGATGGACCTTTGTTATACTTTCATCAGAAATCATGGGCTTTCATACTCATGGCTTCTAATGGGAAAATAACGGGAATAATTATTGATGAACACAAAAAGCACCCGCGAACGTATCTTACAAACGTTACTTGCTAACCCTCGCTGTACCATTAACGAACTGGCTCAGGCGGTTGGGATCAGCCCAATATCGGTTCGTCACCATTTGAACGCATTACTTGCCGAGGGTTTGGTAGCTAGCGAGGAGGAACGTCATGGTGTCGGGCGTCCGCGGTTAGTTTACTACCTGACCGAGGCGGGTTTGGAACGCTTTCCCACCCGTTACGTTCGTTTGACAACACGGCTCTTAAACCAACTAAAAGGCACCCTTTCCCCACAGGTTATGAGCGAAATATTTGCCCAAATCGGTGAGGAAATCGCCACAGGGTACCAAAACGTGGTAGAAAAGATGAGCACTGAAGAACGATTAGAATTTTTGCGTAAAATCCTCGCCGAGGAAGGTTTTTTAGTCGAGTGGGAAAAAGATGGTGATACGTATCGTATCCGAGAGGTTAATTGCCCCTACTACTACTTAAGTCAGCAATATCCTGAAGTTTGCTCGGTAGACCAATCCCTAATCTCAACTTTATTGACCCACCCTGCTGACAAAGTCACGTGTATCGTTCAAAAAGACCAACGTTGTGTCTACATCATCAAATCGGAGAAAGAACATGGAAAATCCCTCTCAACCCGGAACGAATCGTCCCGTGTGGGACGCTGAAGCCACCCACCCTGAAGCCTGCAATAAATTACGTGATGCACTGCGCGAGATTATTGACCCCGAAATCGGTCTAAATGTTATTCAATTGGGGTTGATTCGTAATGTTCGGATCGAACCCGACCAAGTGATGATTCGCATGATCTTAACGACGCCCTTCTGCCCCTATGGTCCTGCTTTGATCGAAATGACCCGCCAAAAAGCCGAAGAAGCATTAGGGCTTCCCACCTTTATTGAACTCGGCATGGAAATGTGGGACTTCTCCATGATGGAAGAAGGGATTGACTTAGGGTGGGGTCTTTATTGATCCTGGCCACGCTGTTGCTTAAGATATGCCATCCCCTTGGCAAAAAGGGATGGCAACTTCATGGCTAATGTGCTGTTCCCCCTAAAATCAAGTCGCCCCATCATATAAGCACTTAAGGGATTCAGCCGACCGTGCAGCATTTCCAACAGGTCACGGGCTTCTGCTGTAAAAACAAGGTCCGCACCTGCAACCTGTCCTTCGTTCACGTCACATTGGCCTTCCTGAATGCGAATAACCCAGTCGCCTGGCTCGTCACCGGTAACATGCAACTGAACAACCGCACGAACATCCTGGGCGTTTTCCGGGGAAAAAGCTCGAGGGAGATTCAGCATAATATCGCGGATTGTGATCTCATCCATAGGCCCTCCTTTTGTTTCACGTTCTCACCAATATTCGGATTATAGCCCCATCTTTACGGCACTCCGGTACGTAACCCATCTGCCTGAGTGCACTTTCAATAGTTTCACCATAAACAAAATGGCTATTCATTCCCATCAGGCGCTCAAAAAGAGCAATGAGTTTAACCAAGGGGTGACGATAATTCGGCTCTTCAATCATCAGCACGCCGTCAAAGGCCAATATACGCAACAGCTCCTCCAGGGCTCTTCTTTGGTCTGCGAGATGATGAAAAGTATCTACCATCAAAATTCGGTCAAAGGTATGGGCTTGAAAGGGTAGAAATTCAGCCTGCGCCCGCACTGGTAAAAGAGCGGGTTTAAGCCTCGCTTGACGTAACATTCCCATAGATAAATCTAAAACTACAACCCTTCGAGCGACGACCACCAATGAGGAAGTAACCCGCCCTGTTCCCCCTCCCACATCCAACAACCAACCCGATGTAGGCAATTGCAAAAGACGCTCAATCTCTTCCCGAGGGGGTGGCTTGAAGATTTTTTCATACCATGGCGCTAGCCACTCAAAATGGATATTTTCCCTCATGCCTCTTTATTGTACTCGCAAATGAATATTTTCTAACCTGAAGTTCAGACATGAGTTGGGACAGGGGAGCGAACAATGGCCATGAAGGCTGC